>JABXGV010000041.1 GCA_016550485.1 archaeon | reverse complement strand
GTTGGTGTCTTTAACCCTAAGCAAGGACAGCACACAACAGTAGAAGTAATACAGTCAATAGTGGGGAGCCTCTCTTTGCCATCCCGAGTATACTTGGCTGAATCAGATAATTACCGGGGAACGGCAGCAGAACGGCTGCAAATCTGGGAGTCGCTGTTTTCGGAGCGGGTGGTACCTTTCAGCCTTACAGACGACTCAAAAACTCGTAGCGTGGAGATTGCTGGAGTGGTGTACCCGCTTTCTCATATCCTGTTCAAGCCGAATGTGCTTGTGAGTACCCACGCTCTGCGTCGTTACAAGCGGGGGACCATTATCAAGAACTTGTTGGGGTTGTTGCCGATGCGCAAGAAGGCGCCCTTCCACAAGATCATGCCCCAAGTTCTCTGTGACCTCTTTGAAGTGGTGGGCGGAGTAGATCTAGCTGTAATTGATGCAACGACAACCTATCCTGGACCGGCGTATGGTCATGGGTTTCGCTCGAACCTGCTGATTGTAGGGCGAGATGCGGTGGCGGTGGATGTGGTGGGGGCAGCGCTAGTGGGCTTGGACCCGATGAAGATGCCGATTCTTGTGGAGGCGGCAAGGCGCGGGTTGGGGGTTGCGGATTTAGAAGAGATTGATGTGGTGGGGGGCTCGCTAGACGACCTAAGGGCGAAAATACGGGAAGGACTAAAGACTGTGCCAAAACGTAGAGCCATGGCATCATAAGCCTAGAAGGCTTGATACTTCGAGAACGATGGGGAACTTGAGACTAGCTCTTTCCATTGACGCGCAGTGCTGAGAAGGTCTGGGTGATTCGGGGGCGCCATTCCTGGTAAAGGGCAAGGCGTCGGTGTGCCGCTTCGAGGTACTGCTCGATGGCAGGAGACTGGAGGACCGTTTTCAAGACTAGAGCTTGGGTAAGATGGGATCGGGCTTGGGCGATGGCGGCATCAGCGGCTGTGAAGGTATCCTCGGCTGCTTGGAGCGCAGAGAGGAGCTTGTCTCCGGCTAAGGTAGAGGGTAGGAGCGTTTCGGTGGGGGTGGTTCGCTCGATGATGTGACGGATAATCCATTGCTGAATGGGTGTCGTGGGGGGCAGGATGGCGCGAAGGAGAATCGTTTGGTGGTTCTGGAGCTGGTGGAGAGCAGTGTAATAGTCTTGAATGAAGGCGTGGAGGTGGTCTGCGGCGGTGACGATGTGCTGGACGATTTGCTGACTGGTCTGGAGGTCTTCATCGGAGAAGGTCAGGGCCGCGGATTTGCCGACGAACATGGGTGTCGCGGCGATGATGGAGGCGACTTGGTCGAGGTAGTGGCCAAGTGGCTCGACCATCTCTGTGGTGGTTTTCGCGGTTCGGCTGGCTTCAAGGAGGGTTTGGAGGGGGGCATAGAAGTCGCGACGTTCTATCGAGACCCAGGCCATGCTGATGGCTAGTACTTGTTCAAAGAAGGGTCCGTCGAATTGCTTGATAAGGTCGAGCATGGTTTGCCCTTTCAGTAGGAGGGCTTGGGTGTCATCGATTAAGCGGTCGACCTCATGGGTACTGGCGGCAAGGATGCCATTGAGATACTCCTTGTCGATGGTTTTGGTTTGCAGGACGCGGACTCCGCTGATTTGGCGGTCGCGAATCTGGTTGGCTTCTTGGGGAGTCGCTCCGAGATTGTGGGCTAGCCCGTAGACGTGGCTTGCCCAGCGTTCAACGATGGTCAGGAATAGTTGGATGATATTAAGGATTTCCTTGAGGTTGTGAGCCCAGTCAGATTCCATGCGGCGGAGGGCGTTGGGTTGCCGGAGTAGCACATCGACTTGATCGACGTTATAGAGTCCTGAATCGACTTTGTGCGCTTCTATGATGAATGCCCGTAGCGTATCTAGGTGCTTAATGAAGCGTTGCCGCAATTCGCCCATGACTGATTAACACAATGAGCTTGGAGATAGCCTTTTCGGATGAAGCTAAAAAATTAATGACCGAATACCCCTCCTAAGAGGGCGGAATCGGTTCTCCTCGGTAGAGAAAGTGTGTTGCCCGTTCATTAATAGGAGGGCTCGTCTGTTGCGGGTAGCTCTCCCGTGATTTCGCTGATACGGGTTTCTACAAGGTAGAGGTCCCGGTTCAGCGAACGATATTGCTTGAAGAAGCTTTCATTCGATATTTTGCCTTCGTCGAATTGCCGCTTGAGCAGCTTCATCGTCGCTTGGAGGCTAAATTTCTGCTGCCGTAACTGGAGGAGACGGCTTTGGGAGGGCGGGCCTCCTGTGCCCCGAGCAGGGGGATAGGATACTGGTTGGGGAAGTTGGGCTGGGGTAGGATAAGTAGGCAGGGTCGAGGGAACCGTAGGGATAAAGACCTGGTCTATCAGTCCATCTAGCCCATCGCGTAATGTCATAATATCTGCTTTCATACTGGTTACGCGCATAGAGCCCTTGACCGTCACAAGACTGTGTTCACCAAAGTTTCGTGCCAACTCGATGGTTTGGGGAATCTCCTGGAGGGTCTCAGCGGACCCCCGGAGCCGTAGCACTTCGTCGTCGGTTGTGATAAGGAGCCGTCGCCGGAGGCGTCCCTCCTCTTTCATATCCGTGATTGTTAAAAGGGGGACAGAGCGAATCACAGATGTGGCTCGTTTGATCAAGCCGGTTTGACCTAGAAGGAGAAGCCGCTTGGTCGTTACGAAGAGAGTGCCTTGGCTGACGCCTTTCCCGGTTTCCGTTTTGCTCAAACTTACATGAGGAATCGCTGCAACGGCTTTCTCCCTTTCACCGAGGTCAAGGTGCTCCGCATATTGTGAAAATAGCTCTTGCCAGCGCCGCAATGGTAGTAGCTCTTCCTCAATCGCTACCAGCACGCTTTCTAATTCCTTGACCAGCTCTTTGCAATATCTTTCGTAATCCTCCATGTCTTCCTGTATGCCTTCAATGAGTCCAGCGAGCAGGGGGAACTCTTCAACCGTCCATCTTTCGGGGTGGAGAAATCGTGCCTTACTGGCTCGGTGGCGTTCAACCAGCTTTTGGGCGCGAAACAATATGCGCTCGGTGACGGCTGGAATCATTTTGGTGATGAATTCCAGTAATTGTTTCTCGATTTCGGGGTTGTGCAGGAACCCACTTGTGCGCAGTTCTCGGACGTGCCATCGCAGTGTTCTCAGACGGGTGTTCAGGCCTGTCAGTAATTCATGCCCCACGCGCAGCTTGTAGTAGGTTGTTCGAAACCGGCTAACCAGGTTTTGCCGCATATTTTGGATTGGGGCTACGGCGTCGGAGCCGCAGTTGACACACAGATATTCTCGGCGAGTCGCTGGCTGCGCTGGCTCTCCGCACTCTCGGCAAACGGCGCCCTTCTCAGTTTCCTCTACACTACCAGGACCACATCGGCTACACGTGCTAAACTCGCTTACTCTTTGGCGAGCGCATTTCAGGCAGAAAACATAGCCGCAATCCATACAACACCGCTCCACTACGCGGATGCGACATACGGGGCATAACGGATTGCTGCCTTGTGACCCTTGTTTCGGTAGGGGCATGATTCAACGTCAATAGAGTTATAGAAATAGTTTTCGTGCCATTACGAGACGCCTATAGAAGGCTTAGAGGTCAGGTTTCAGGGCGCCGGAAGGATGATTGAGGGCGCATAACCAGAAAGTTCTCTAGCCCGCGAGGAACAGGAAAATCGAATAACACAATTCTCTTGTGCAACGGCAAAGCGACATTCAAGATCGGGGTGGTTCCCACCACACCTCGTTTCAACCCTTGATGAGCATGACCATGAATAACCAGAGAAGGACTATGCTCTTTGAGCAATTGCTCAACGCGACGGCTCCCCATTTGCGGAAGGGCACGCCGCATCTCTCCACTAAGCGTCTTAAAGGTTGGAGCATAGTGCGAGAGAAGAATGGTATGCTCCGCCTGGGAGCGTGCATCCGCAAGAAGTGTGTTCAGCTTTCGTAACCGTCTCGTGTAGCGGTTACGAACACCTTTCACGTACCGAGACTGCCAAAAAGTGGGCTGGTCTAACACGCCTCTAGTGCCTACAATCGCCACTTGAAGCCCGTTTAGCTGAACGACGGCAATCTCGTCATCCAGAAACGTGATTATGCCTTCAGTAGCGCTCCGCAATTCATCTTTAATGGAATCGTATTCATCGTTTCCAAACACTGCGAAAATCGGGCAGTCTAGCCCTTCGAGCTGTTCAGCTAAGGGGTGTATGGCATCCGCGTTCCCACGATTCACCAGATCGCCGGCTAACAAGAATAGGGCGGGAGTGCTAGGCAGTTGGCTTAAGGACTTCACAAAGAACTCCCGGAATCGGGGCCAGTGTATGTCGCTTGTCGCGGCGAGTAGCACCTATTATTCCTCTGAACCAATGTTATAGCGCGCCTAAGATGAAATTCACAAGACCAAGGAAGGCACCTATTTTATCAGCTAGACTAGCTCGGGAAGCATTCTTCTCTGGGTTGCGTAAGATGAGCATAGCTGAGGCAGCAACACAAATGGTTCCAGGG
Organism: archaeon; assembly: GCA_016550485.1. Taxonomy (GTDB): domain Archaea; phylum Asgardarchaeota; class Hermodarchaeia; order Hermodarchaeales; family Hermodarchaeaceae; genus YT-063. The sequence continues at coordinate 3,952 of JABXGV010000041.1, read as the reverse complement.
ACGAGGAGTATTATGTAGAGGGGGCCGGTCCAAGATAAGCCTAGCCAGTTCACCAACCAAGGTAACAAGAAGCCCACAATACCGATCACGTTGAAAACCGCCGCCACCCGGGCTGCGGTAGGTATCCCGTATTTTCGTGCAATCGTTTGTACATCCCGAAGCTTATCACCCTCGACATCTTCGATACCCTTTATGGCTTCTCGACCCTGAAGCAAGCTGGCAGCAGTAATGAAGTACACCCAAATGACCGGAGGAATGAACGGAAAGGTGATTAACGCACCATAGAACAAACCAAAGGCAAAGCTTACCGAGACGGCGAAGTTGCCCAAGAGCCCCATCACCTTTCCCTTGGCAGCATAGACTAGACCAATCAGGCAAAAGAGGGCTGCAATTGCCAGCGTCCAAATCCCCACAGAGGAGAAGGGAATTGTCAAGAAGGAGAAGAGAAGCCCCAGAAAGACAAGAATCACAGTCCACGCTTTGGCTTGGCGGACCGACATCGCGCCGCTTGGGAGTGGGCGGCTGGGCCGGTTTACCTTGTCAATCTCAAGGTCGTAAATGTCATTAACAACGTTCCCAGCAGCGGCAATGCTCAGATAGGTTAGCGACGTTAAGAGTATGACCCAACCCAACTGGGTGGTGAAAAGATGGGTAGGGTCAAAGAAGCCGGTGATAGATCTATAGCTTGTTAGAACTCCGATGATAACGGTAAGCGCACCTACGAATGTATTCCCTGGACGAGTAATCGTTATGAATGCCTTCAGAGACATGGGACACTGCCTCAGTTAATATCCATGCATTTGTGTCTTCTTGTTATAAATACGCGCAGTGTTCAGCCAACAACCTACGAATAGTTTCGGTGAACGCCTCTCATCGTGTCTGTCTACCAAAATGTTCTGTCACGAATATCCACTTAAAGGAAATTCACTGAGAAAAACTGGGTGTTGGTATGGCGTTCGATGGGACCTCGCACAGCATCCGGGGACTCCCTAGCTTAGAGAGCCAGATAAAACTTGGTTACACGATCAAGAGAAACGTCGCCCACCCCTTTAGCCTTACGCTGAAGGACTTTCGTAACCTTATCGTATTAGGTGAGCGCGCCAAAGACATCTACTACCTCTTCCTAAGCCAGCTCTGCGACCAGCTACAAATACCAATTGTCGTCCTTAAAGAGGACAAGGAAGACGCCCTTGAGAACTTGATATGTGAGACTCCAATCTGGCACTTAGACGTAGAACTCAACCAGATAACACTAAACCCAGTAGGCTTCGGAGACGAGGCTACACCCATCCACGCCCGTATCCTCGCAAGCCTACTCTCCGATGTTTACCAGCTATCTCCAAACGCGCAGAAGCTTCTCCAAATGGCGATAGGGAACACTATCCTCACTAGCTCCACGCCTTCACTCCAAGAGCTTCGCCAACATCTTCTAGGTCATAGGGCACCCAAAGCCGCTCACAAAGAACTTGGCTCCTTACTAGAGGCCCTTGACAAAGCCCGCCTATTTGGCTCCTTCGACAATATATCTCTTGGTCGGTTTCACTCCGTACCAACAATCCTTACTGTACCGAAAAACACGAGAGGTCACCTTATTGCCAACCTGCTTCTGTTGAAGCTTCTCGCCTGTCAAGGCGCCGCTCTGCCCCCCTTGGTCTTGTTCGACCCTCCCCTCAATCCCCTTCTTATGGAATTACTTGCCAGAAACTACGCGGTTTGCGGCGACTTTCTTCTATTTCTCGACTCACAGGGGCGGCTGCCCAAACTTGACCCATTAATTCCTCACAATCTAGTTATCTCAGCGCTGCAGGCTACTTCTCCTTATTACCAAGAACTGACCGACGATGAGCACAGGCTTCTAGAAAGCCACCATGATTTAGTCGCTATCAAGTTATTCGAGACCCCCACTCAGATCGTGAATATCTTCTAAACAATACCTGCCCTATGCTCGTTGCTTGCTGTTCTGGCAGGGATGAAATACCAACTAGGTTATGCGAGTTGCCCTAATTTTTCCTCAACTCGAGCGATTTGATCCTTATCCCCAAGTCGAGTGTACAAAGCTCTTGCTTGCGCGTACAGTTCCTTTGCTTTCTCGGCTTCACCGATACTCGCATGATGATCAGCAAGCTCCTCAAGGTAAGCAGCCTTTTTCTGAAAGTATCCGCCAATCTGATCGCTTGGTTTCGACATGGTCTTTCGCTATTCCATTCGCAAGAGTGAATATTAAGATAGTGGAGGCATGCTGCTACCACTAGGGCACTAGGCGAGTGCGGTCGCGGGGGAAAAGACAAGCTTCTCGAATGTTCTGGTAGCCAAGCATCTGCATGGAAATACGCTCCATACCCACTGCGAGCCCCCCGTGGGGGGGTGCTCCATACTTGAAGGGTTCAGTATAGAAGGCGAAGGGTTCGGGGTCAAGTCCTGCACCTTTCAGTTTTTCTACCAGCATATCATATTCGTGTATCCGCTGGCCGCCAGTTGTAATCTCCATCCCCCGGTATATGAGATCAAAGCCTCGGGTGAGCGTTGGGTCAGACTCCAAGGGCATGGTGTAGAAGGGACGAATGGCTGCTGGGTATTTGGTTAGAAAATAGAATTCTTCTCCTGTTTCTCTCTTGATATATTGGTACAGCTTCTCTTCGCCTTCACTGGGAATATCTCCTTCAATAGGCGTTTTGAGCCCCTCGTTTCGTAGGATTTCGAGAGCCTCTGTAAATTCAATGCGGCGAATAGGAAGACGAGGTACCTGGATTTCGGTGCCGAGCTGTTCCAGCTCTTCAGCGCACTGCTTCTGCACAGCCGTAAAGACTGCTTTCAGCATTTTTTCCTCCATCTGCATTACATCCTCCTCGTCTCGAATCCAAGCCATCTCGAAATCAAAACTAGTATATTCATTCAGGTGGCGTGGAGTATTATGCTTCTCGGCTCGATACGCTGGTGCTACCTCAAAGACTCTATCGAAACCGCCCACAAGGCATAACTGCTTGTAAAATTGGGGGCTCTGAGCTAGGAATGCTTCCCGCTCAAAGTATTTGACGGAGAATAAGTCAGCCCCTCCTTCAGTGGCAGTCGCTACGATTTTCGGCGTGTGAATCTCTCGGAACCCCTTGGCTTCCAAGAAGCGGCGCATACGCGAGATAGTGAAATGCTGAATCTTGAAGAGCAGTTGATTCTCATGGCGGCGCAGGTCAATAACCCGGTGGTCAAGCCGGGTATCTATATCTGCTTTGGTCTTGCCCGAGATGTCTAGGGGGAGAGTGGCGGGAGCAGTGTTGATGATAACAATTTTGTCCGGCACAATCTCGACACCGCGGCGGGCTTGCGCTTCTCTTTTCACTCGCCCCACAACTGCAATAGCATATTCGTTGTCTAGCTTTTCTAGGGTTTCCAAGAGTTGTGGGGCTGTCTGTTTATGATGTAAAATACACTGCGTGATTCCTTCCCTGTCTCGGAGAAGTAGGAAGCTGAGCTTACCGAGTGGGCGGATTCGCTGAACCCAGCCCATTATTGTAACACGACGCCCTTCCATCTCCGGCTTCAATTGGGATGAATAATGCGTTCGACGAAGTCTACCAATAGGATTGAGTGAGCCACGGTTTCGTGAAGAGGTCATCGGAAAACGCCTCTTCCTTCCTACGCTAATACTGACTTAAACGTTTAGCTACAGACCAATAGAGCGGCGTAAATCCTTCATTATCTTGTCCGCTGCAGGTATTTTCAAGACAGCAACCGCCTTCTCAGCAGGCTCCATGAAGTCAGCGAAAACGGTCTTGGGAGAACGACCAGCCTGCACCAGTTGGAGTGCATGAATCGCATTAGCGAGCCGGTCCGCAGCTTCGACAATCAACGACTCACGAGTTGACTGCTCCTGATACTCCTCCCATGCCGCTTGAACGGGTTTACGGAGTTTTTGAGGAAGTTCTCCGATGAGAGAGGACATAACCTGATTTTCAGC
>JABXGV010000040.1 GCA_016550485.1 archaeon | reverse complement strand
TCCTTCATAGTAAAGTATGGTTCCATCTGAATCACGGATGACGCGTGAATTGTCGAACACCCAGATTTGTTGACCATCGAATCGAGATAGCTGCATCTCAAAATCACGTAGCACCCCTTTCTCTTCGAGTTCTCTTTGCCACTGATCTCGAACAGCCTTATTCACGTAGAGATCAGAGGCATTTATGGTGAGTAAGGTGTCACGGTCGGGATATCCTAGCATTTCTACCATGGCGGGATTGCCATCGAGAATCAACCCCTCTGGTGTCGAACGGTAAAGACCGATAGGTACACTGTCAAATAGGCTGCGGTATCGAGCCTCCGAGTCACGGAGTGCTGCCTCGGTTTGTTTACGCTCAGTAATATCTATTGACATAAACTGAGTTGCTGGCGTACCCTTGTACTCAATCCGAGAGGCAAATGCCTCTAACCACCGTACGCTTCCATCCTTCTGTACGATACGTGATTCGTATCGAGTCGGTACAGGTTTACCTGCCATCCGGTCTGCATGTCGTTGTATTGCTATTTCTCGGTCTTCGGGATGTACAGTCTCTAGTAACTCGTCGAATGGAAGTGATAGCAGCTCCTCGACACTCCGTCCGTGTATGGATGCGGCGGCTTCATTAGCAAAAACTAAGGAATCACCTTGGCGGATTAAAATTCCCACAGGAGCCCCCTCCACAAGGGCGCGATATTTCGCCTCTGACTCGTGGAGCGCAGCCTCACTTTCTCGTAGAGCCTGTTCCGCGGCCTTACCTTCTGTAATGTCTGTCCACGTAGATATGTAGTACTTCAATTCGCCACTACTAATGACTGGGGTCGAGGAAATACGCACCCAACGGTATTCGCCGCTCTTCGTTCGAATCTGCACTTCTCTCCCCTTGTAGCCAACGTCCATAGCAGCAGAAAATGCGTCCGCAATATCTTGGTCGGTATCCATAATCCAATAGGGGAAGGGCGGCTTCAATCCAACAACTTCATCTGCAGCAAACTCTGTCACTTCTGTGAAAGCGCTGTTGACGTAACGGATCGAAGTGTCAGCATTTACCACCAAGATCGGATTAGGTGTGTAATCCAGTATTGTAGAGGTGAATTCCTGGCTTTCTAGGAGTTCCTGCTCTGCTTTTTTCCGCTCGCTAATATCTACAAAGCCTATCAGAAACGCTGGCTCTCCTAACCACTCGATGGGTGATGCAGTAACCTCTACCCAGACCGTTCTCCCATCCTTGTGAGTGGCCCTTAACTCGCCTTTGGAGGGGCCTTGCTGGTCACCGGTCTGCTGCCAGAACACCTGCGCGAAGAGCTGTCGGTCCTCTAAGTTAACCGTGGCTAGCAGTTCATCACTTGAAAATTGCATAAGCTCTTCTAGGGTATATCCTGAGATTCGGCTCATCGCGGGGTTCGCAAACACTACTTGCGCTCTACCGGGCTCTCCCCTTATAATGACAACTCCATGCAACGCGTGCTCAACTAGAACACGATATTTTTTCTCAGATTCTTGGAGGGCACGCTCCGCCTGCAGCCGCGCCGTATCATCTCTTGCTAACAAGATTGCTGCAATAACCTGTCCCTGCTGAATAACCGGGCCAACCCGTGTGTGATACCAAGCCTCTGCTCCATCAGAATCCACTCCCACAACCTCAAAGCTGCCAGGCTCTCCTGTCTCGAAGACGCGTTCGATTGTTTTCATTATAACCTCCTGATATTCGGCGTCTACGAACTTGTAGACTGGTTCTCCAATCACTTGAGTAAGGGGGCGGTTAGATATTACACGGTTAATGAACTGGATGGTTCCCCTACGATTAACCAAGAGAATAAGGTCGGGTGCGTGTTCGACTAGTGACCGCCATCTGGCCTCGGCGTCTCTGAGTGCCTGCTCTGTTCGTTTTTGTTCAGTGAGGAGGCTGTCCAAATCTGCAAGCTCGGTGACATCTACGCCGACAATAAGCACACCCCGCACTGTTCCTTCCGCATCAGTTCGTGGGCTGCCTGTCCATTTGATGGTTTGCATCTTTCCGGTTTTCGTGAGTAGGTGGCTCACAAACTCCACAGAGGTGCCGGTGACCACCTCTTGTATGTGCCCACGAACCAGTTGATGCTGTTCTGGAGGAATTAGGTGTGCAACGAAAGACTTCCTAGCTAACTCGTCATGAGTGTAACCAGTAATACGCTCTGCGCCACGGCTGAAGAAAGTGATTCGGCCCCTCCGGTTGACGCTGACAACAACCACATAGGGCATTTCCGAAACGACAGCAAACTGCTGCGCAGCCATGCTCTCTGTCAACCCAGAGACAGAACCTGAAGATGTGTGGTGCTTAGAAGGAGGCATAGAATCATCACCCATAGACAAAGCTGATGAACTGTGGCGTCTATCCTCACCTCAGTCCTCAGCATCTGCATAATATTCTACCAAAATACGCTTTTCTATGTTTCCCGATAGGGCAAGTGAAACAGAGAAATGGGATTAACATTGTAAATGGTGTGCTTTAACCACAGATGCACTTTCAAATCCCACTCGTCTAGATACACGATTACTGTCTTCAGTTTATGCAAGAGAGAGTAGAATGAAGCTGGTGCCTTGTTTGTTGAAGCCTCCGAGGAGTACTACTTTGTAATCTAGAGATTCTGTGGATTTTTAGGGAGGTTCTGTACAAATAGGGCTAGTTCGTTTCCAGCGCGTAAAATGAAAAGGATGGATCACTGGTGGCGCGAACCTATAAAATCCAAGTACTACCCGGTGACGGAATAGGCGTAGAAACCGTTAAAGAAGCAGTGAAAGTGCTTTCCGTTACCGAAGAAGTCACTCGCGGCTTAAACCTCTCCTTCCACGAGTTTCCCTGTGGAGGAAAACACTATCTAGAAACGGGAAAGGAGTGGACAGAAGAAGCTAAGCGGTTTTCACAGGAGGAAGCAGACGCTATCCTCTTTGGCGCAGTTGGATGGGAAAAGAGTCCGGGTGAGCCTGTACGAAGAGAAGATGGCAGCATGGCAGGAGCAGACGTGGTGCTTGGAACTCGCATGCGACTGGATCTCTATGCAAATGTGCGCCCGGTCAAACTCTATGAGGGAGTGCCATCCCCCCTTGCTACTCGCCAACCCAGTGACATCGACTTTGTCATCATCCGAGAGAACACAGAAGGGCTCTACGCTCCCATTCGTGGTACACTCCAACGAGGGGAAACCGCGGAATCGGCCGTGGATGTGCGAGTAATAACTCGACGTGGTGCTGAAAGGGTAAGCCGATTCGCCTTCAATCTTGCTCGACAACGACGGCATGGGGCTCCTGCAGACGGACAGCAACGGGTAACTTGTGTCGATAAGAGTAATGTGTTGGATGGATGTCGGCTATTCCGTCGGGTCTTCGAGGAGGTCGCACAGAAGTTTCCTAAGGTAATGCCTGACTTCGCCTATGTAGATGCATGGGCGATGTGGTGTCTGCGTCGCCCCTCCTACTATGATGTCGTAGTGGCTCCGAATATGTTTGGAGACATCATCTCAGACCTAGGTGCAGCAATTCAAGGTGGAATGGGTGTCGCTGCTGGTGGCAACATCGGTGAGCGGCATGCAATGTTTGAACCAATTCATGGTTCAGCGCCGCGCCACGCAGGGAAACAAAAGGCTAACCCCATTGCCGCAATTCTTGCAGGAAAAATGCTCCTAGAATGGTTGGGTGACAAGTACAAGGACCGCCACTGTCACAGGGCTGCAGAGAAAATCGGCTTTGCCGTGGCAGCGGTGTTGAGTGCTGGTCGGACACGAACCTACGACTTGTGCATAGGTTCTTACGCTGATGTGGAACCCTCCACTACCGGGCAAGTAGGGAGCGCAGTAGCTGAAGCCGTTCGTCCCCAAAGCTAGGGCGAAATCGAATCACAAAGGAGTATAGAGATATGGGACAGACACTTGCTGAGAAAATCTTGGCAGAACACGCCGCTGTATCGCAGGTTGAACCTGGAGAATTAATCGAGGCCACTGTGGATGTGGCGATGAGCCATGAAATGCTGGGAACACGCGTGATTCCCCACGTTGAAGCAGCAGGTATTGAGCGGCTTTGGGATCCTAACCGTGTTGTGGTGTTACTCGATCATTGGACCCCAGCACCCACCGTAGAGGCAGCAACGGTGCACCAGCAAGTTCGAAGATTCGTTAAACGCTTTGGAGTAAAACACTTCTACGAAGTAGGAACCGGCATCTGTCATCAAATCCTCGCCGATTATGGGCATCTCCGTCCTGGTGAATTACTTGTAGGAACTGACTCTCACACAACGACCGGAGGAGCATTTGGCCTATTTGCCACCGGAATTGGTGCAACTGACATGGCGGTGGTCTTGGCTACAGGGAGGCTCTGGTTCCGGGTGCCTGAGTCCATTCGTATTATTCTTTCAGGAAAACTGCCCAACCAAGTGATGGGGAAAGACGTTATCTTACACATTCTAGGGGAACTTGGCGCAGATGGCGCCTCCTACAAGGTTTTAGAATTTCAGGGTGACGGAGTTGAGCGTCTGAGCCTTGACTCACGAATGACAATCACAAACATGGGGGTTGAAGCGGACGCGAAGGCTGCAATAATGCATGTAGACCAGAAAGCTGAAGCCTACATACGTGCACGCACAAGGATTCCCTTTAACATTGTCAAGCCAGACCCAGATGCCTCCTATGTCCAGACACTTCGATACGATATCTCTAAGCTAGTACCGCAGGTGGCAACCCCCTCTTTGCCAACTCAGGTAGTGCCTGTGTCAGAGGTGGAGGGAACACCTATTGACCAAGCCTTCCTTGGGTCCTGCACAAACGGTCGACTAGAAGATATACGTATGGCTGCAAAAATTATAGAAGGAAAACAAGTCGCAAAGTATGTACGGTTCCTAGTAATACCGGCCAGTCGAATCATATACCAAGAAGCTTTACGCGAAGGACTGCTTAGCACCCTCCTTACGGCGGGTGCAGTTATTGGGTCACCAACTTGTGGCCCCTGCTTTGGCGGTCATTGCGGATTACTTGCTGACGGGGAGGTATGTATCAGCACGTCGAATAGAAACTTCCTTGGAAGAATGGGCAGTTCTGGCTCTGAAATCTACCTAGCGTCACCTACGACAGTAGCCGCCAGCGCTATCACTGGAAAAATCACAGACCCACGTAAAGGAGTGTAATACAAATGCCTAGAAGAGAAAAACGGAGACAAAAAACATCGAGTGATTTGCCGCAGGTCCCACCTATTGAGGGGCGGGCATGGCGATTTGGGGACAACATAAGCACAGACGACATAATCTCAGCCGCCCACCTTACTAGCCTAAATCTCGACGAAATAGCGCCTTATGCGTTCGAAACTATACGCCCTGACTTTGCCAAGGGCGTTCAGCCAAACGATTTTGTAGTAGGCGGTCACGCCTTTGGTATTGGTTCAAGCCGGGAATCAGCTCCCGGCGTTCTCCGAGCGCTCGGAGTCGGGGCTGTACTGGCTGCCTCTTTTGCCCGAATTTTCTTCCGTAACGCTTTCAATCTCGGGTTTCCCGCCATTGAAGTCCCTGCTCTTGCAAGTGACCCAAGCATAATTCAGGAAGGCGACACACTCACCCTCAAACTCGAACAAGGCCTCCTGCTTAACCATAGAACCCAACATACATTTCAGACCACAAAGATTCCGTCCATACTACTTGACTACCTCCGGGTCGGGGGCGCAATACCACTTCTTAGACAAAAGCTAGGAAAAGACTGAAAACAAATCCCTACCGGGTGGTACCATGTGGCTGGTCCTTTATTTCGCGGCTTTCTGGGGTCTCACTTCTGTTTTCATATTGATTAGGAGCCTTCAGAAAGAGGGCGCGGCACAAACCTCAACTACAAAATCGACAATCGTGTCTGGAATCATAAAGCCGCTTCCAGCAGGATTGGCAGCTCTGTTTGTGTTTTTGCTGCGACCTAGTGATTCACCCTTCTATCTATTGATGGTCTCGGGGTTAGCCTTCTGTCTTCTGGGTGATATTGGTATTGACGTCAGGTTGTTGCTTGGGCTTGTGTTATTCTTGTTCGCCCAAGCCATTCTCACTGTAGCCTTTGTAAGCCAAAGCCTAGTGCTGGGTATCAATCTGGTCGCTATTATCCCATTAGGGGTACTCTTCGTGGGGGTGCTCGCCTATTTCGTGCTATTCATGAGGTACTTGTCACCTAGTTTAGGAAAATATCGTGTACCTGTTTTCATCTATGCTTCTATGATATCGGCGATGCTCTATGCCTCCTTACTACTCTGGTTAACCGCAGGCACATTCCTCGGAATCCTTGTTGTGGCAGGAGTCATCTTCTTTGTTACCTCAGACTCCCTCCTAGGCATTCGAGAATTCCATCACAAGCTCTCCACGCCAGTTATCAAGGTTTCAGGAACCTATTACTTGGCGATTTTCCTTCTTTCCCTAAGCGTACTCGTCTACCAATTCTAAGCTAGCGGGTTTGTCGTATTTTCCACAGATTTAATTAACCATACGGAAATTTTCCTTGTACCCAAGGTAGGTTAGTTTTCAGAGTCTGCTGCTAGGTAGTCGAGAATCCGTTGGGCAAGCGTCCAGCTAATTGTGGGTACCGCAGCCACCTCTTCGAGGGAGGCTTTTCCTAATGCCTCCAAGCTGCCAAATCGCTTAAGCAGTAGAGTCGCGCGGCGCATACCCACGTCGGGAATCTCGGTGATCACCAGCTCCAAGCCTTTCCTCCGACGGACAAGTCTGTGGTAATTGATGGCGTATCGGTGAGCCTCGTCACGAACTCGTTGAAGCAGCCTTAGCCCCTCGCCATCCTTTGGAAGTGTTATGGGGGATTGTTGCCAAGGCGCGTAAACGTGATCTTGGTCTGGCTTGTCACCCTTTGCTAGTCCTACTACCGGGATTTCTGGTGCTTCAACTGCCTTTAATGCAGCAAGAGCCATGTTGAGTTGCCCTCGCCCACCATCAACAAGGATAAGATCTGGCACCGGCTCATTTTTTGCAAGTACTCGGCGATAGCGGCGCTCCACCACCTCACGTATCATGGCAAAGTCATCTTGGCGAGTAGCATCACGGATTTTGAACCGGCGATACAGCTTCTTAACCGGTACACCATCCTTGAAAACGACGCATACTCCTACAGGTGCAGTGCCTTGGAGAGTAGAGATGTCAAAACCTTCAATATGGCAGGGCTCTTTTTGAAGGTGGAGGTGCGCCACTAACTCTGCGAAGGAGTGTTGCCGCCGTAGCTCGTCAAGGGCGATACGTTCAACCAGCTGATGGAGGTGAAACCGAGCATTTTCATTAGCCATGTCTACTAGATCGAGCCTGGGACCTGACACGGGATGGATGATGCGAACCGCCTTGCCACTAGCTCTACGCTCACTGAGCCATCGAGCCAAGAAGGCCTTATCAGCTATTGGCTCTGGAATCAAAATCTCATCCGGGATTTCAGTGGCGCGAATATAGTATTGCTTGATGAACGCTTCTAGCACAGCCGCATCAGATTGAGCGGAAGGTGCACTTAACGGGAATGGCTGCTGCCCCACTATCCGACCCGACCTTACCACGAGCAGCTGTACAAGGGCATCGCCTCCCTTTCTTGCCAGCCCCAACACATCTCTGTGTCCTGGCAGTTTGTTCCACATGGTTGCCCGCTGTGCCTGACGACCCTGCTGCACCGCCCGAAGCCGGTCTCGGAAACGAGCAGCCCGCTCATACTCTCTGCGTCGGGAGGATTCCTCCATCAATTGCTTTAGTTGGGCTTCAAGCTCATTATGCTGACCTGTTAACATGAGAATGAATTGGTCGACAAGAGCAGCATACTCCTCCTTTGTAATCTTGCCCACACAGGGTGCAGGACACTGACCGATATCGTATTTGAGGCATGGGCGCTTGCGTTTACCCGGAATTATAACCCGGCGGCATGTGGCGATGGGTACTGTTCGAATAACCGACCTTAGCAGCCCATCGAGCGCTTTGACATTCGCATAAGGCCCAATGTATCGGCTGCCATCGTCAACAATCTTGCGGGTCTTCTCCATACGGGGATATTCCTCAGCTAATGTTATACGGACAAAGGGGAAGCTTTTGTCATCTCTGAATTGAACATTAAACCGTGGCTTATACTGTTTAATCAGGTTGTTTTCGAGCATCAGAGCCTCGGCTTCGGTGGCCGTAACAATAACCTCAAAGTCGTCGGTAGCTTGACCGATGGGCGACAGAATTCTTCCTTTCGCTATTCCACGAAAATGCGCGGGAACCCGCTTGATGAGGGATTTCGCCTTCCCAACGTAGATGACCTGCCCTGTCTTATCATAAAATATGTAGACACCGGACTTGTCTGGTAACTGTTTCAGCTCTTGCTCAAGCGACATAGCTGTCGTTCCATATGGCTTCAATCGTTTTTATCTTAACTAGCTGTAACCTTTGAGGTGGTAGCGCTAGAACCAACGCCATCAAGTATCTTCCGAAGTACGGCACCTGTATGTGATTCAGGGACCTTTGCGACATCTTCAGGGGTGCCCTGTGCTACAATGTATCCTCCTGCTTCGCCGCCCTCTGGTCCCAAGTCAATGATGTAGTCGGCGCACTTGATTACATCTGGGTGGTGCTCAATTACAATCACCGTGTTCCCTGCATCGACTAGACGATTAAGCACATCTAGGAGCTTTGCGACATCAGCTATGTGGAGCCCGGTTGTCGGTTCATCCAAGAAGTAAAGTGTCTTTCCGGTGCTTCGCTTCCCTAGTTCTCGGCTCAACTTTATTCGCTGGGCTTCTCCGCCACTTAATGTGGGTGCGGACTGACCAAGTTCCATATATCCCAAACCCACATCTTGGAGTGTCTTGAGGATTCGGATGATCTTAGGGATGTTCCTGTAAAAGTCTGCGGCTTCGTCGACGGTCATTCGGAGCACTTCATAGATGGTCTTGCCCTTGTAGCGTATCTGGAGGGTGTCCTTATTGAATCGTTTCCCGTGACATTCTTCACAGGTAACGTAGACATCGGGGAGGAACTGCATTTCAATCCGCAGTACTCCACCGCCTTGACAGGCTTCACATCTTCCGCCCTTAACGTTGAAGCTGAACCGTCCAGGCTGGTACCCCCGCATGCGTGCCTCTTCAGTCTTGGAGAAGAGATCTCTGATAGGCGTAAAGAGTCCGGTATAGGTTGCAGGATTAGAGCGGGGAGTACGACCGATGGGTGATTGGTCGACAAGAATCACCTTATCTATGTGCTCATCGCCAGTAAGTTCCTCGAAGGGCCCCGGGATGATTAAGGTACCAGAATACATACTGTCAGACTTCAATAGCCCCCGTTTCCGCCGCTTCTGATGGAACGCCCATCTCAGACCAGGGTGTAACGTGTCGGTGATGAGCGTACTCTTGCCTGAACCTGAAACCCCCGTTACACAGATGAACGTACCCAGGGGGAATGATACATCGATGTTCTTGAGGTTGTGATGGTGAGCCCCTTTCAGCTGGATAGCTTGACCATTCCCACGCCGGCGACTCACAGGAAGAGGAATCTGAAGTTCTCCCCTCAGATACTTACCCGTTATTGATTCTGGTGAGGCTTCGATATCTGCGACAGTCCCCTCAGCTACTACCTGACCTCCGTGAACTCCTGCACCCGGACCTAGGTCGATAATCCAGTCTGCTGCGCGTATGAATCCTTCATCGTGTTCTACAACCAGAACCGTGTTTCCAAGATCTCGGAGCTGCAAGAGCATGTTTAGTAGGCGGTCGTTATCCCGCATGTGTAGCCCTATGCTCGGTTCATCGAGGATATAGGTGACGCCGACTAGACGTGACCCTATCTGGGTGGCGAGCCGCACACGCTGGGCTTCTCCACCAGCTAGAGTGGCAGAAAGCCGATTTATCGTAAGATACTCCAAACCCACTTCCGAGAGGAACCGGAGCCGTTCCCTTATCTCTCGCATCGTCTGTTTCCCAATCGTGAGTTCCCTCTGGGTCAATTGAAGGCTCTCAAAGAACTGGGCCGCTTCGTCAATCGACATGTCACTGATTTCATCGATGGCTCGACCATGAATGGTCACTGCGAGGGCTTCAGGGCGAAGCCTTCGACCCTTGCATTCAGGGCAGTCATTGTGGGCCATAAACTGCTCGATACCTCGGCGAACGGTTTCCGACTTGGTCACCTTATACCGATACTCGAGCCCCTTGATGACGCCCATCGTTGGCTTCTCGGTAATCCATTCCCAGGAGCGTCCACTAGCAGTTACGCCGCGGTGTTCGAAGCGTATCTCTTCATCGCCTGACCCGTAGAGGATGATGTGCTGATGTTTAGGGTCGAGATCTTTGAATGGAACATCGAGCCTGAACCCGAAGTGCTTCGCGATGCTCTTGAGGCTTCTGTGGCGCCACCCCTCCACAGCCAAAATTTCTCCCCATGGCGCAACCGCTCCTTCCAAGAGGCTGAGGCTCTTATCGGGAACCACCAGAAATGGATCCACTTCGAGAGTGTAGCCAAGTCCCTTACATTTCGGGCAGGCGCCATAGGGTGAGTTGAAGCTGAAGAGCCGTGGTGCTAGGTCGGGGAAACTGACGCCACAAACCGGGCAGCCTGCCGACTCACTGAACAAGTATTCTTGGTCACCCATCACCTCGGCGATTACTAGCCCTTTACCAAATTCTAGAGCCGTCTCCACGGATTGAGTGAGCCTTTGCTCCACTGACGGCTTTATCACAAGCCGGTCCACGATGATTTCGATAGTGTGCTGCTTGTAACGATCCAGCTCGATGGTTTCTTTGTCAAGCCGATGGTCCTCTCCATTCACACGGACCCTGATGAACCCCTCTCGTTGTAGCTTCTTGAACAGGCTTTTATAGTGTCCCTTTCGTCCTCGTACGACCGGGGAAAGAACTCTGACTTGTTTTCCCTCTCCAAGTTCCAGAATCTGTCGGACAATCTGTTGTGCTGACTGGGGAGTTATGCGGCGTCCACATATATGGCAGTGGATGATACCGATGCGCGCCCAGAGTAGACGCATATAGTCATAGACCTCAGTTATGGTCCCTACCGTTGAGCGTGGGTTCCCACCAGCTGAGCGCTGGTCGATGGAGATCGCTGGGCTGAGTCCTTCAATGGAATCCACATCGGGTTTGCTCATGCGGCCAAGGAACTGCCGGGCATAGGCGCTCAGGGATTCGACATAGCGACGTTGCCCTTCAGCGAATAGCGTGTCAAAGGCTAGCGAGGATTTACCTGAGCCGGAGAGTCCAGTAATCACTACATATTTATCGCGCGGTATTTTGACCGTGATGTTCTTCAGGTTGTGGACCCGCGCACCCTTGACTACAATATACTTTTCTGGACTCAACCAACACACCTATTGCGCCGCCTCGTCACGTCCAGTGTGAATAACTGTTATGGTCTTCTGATATGCCCTGCTATGCCTCGACGGAGTTCTCCATCCTCGTAGTTACTATTTATCAGCTTTTCCATTACGGCGTGTCAGCTCAAACAGACAAAGGTGCTGGGAGTAGACTGAAACTATTATTCAGGGTTCCTTGCCTGAAATCGCTCTAAACTGCTTTGTTACCTCTTCTCAATCGTCGGTTACTATCTTCCCTTTGCCTTTGCAGCGGTAACATGTTCTCTGGTAACTGCCTGGAATATTGGATCTAATCTTCCCGGTTCCTCGGCAAAGGCGACAGACTCGGACTGGCGACAATGTGGAATCACCACTAGAAACCCGCAAATAGACGAACAAAAAGCTTCGCATTTACCTTCCACGCTTGCTTCTGCGGCTTCGCTCAGGTCTTTCAGTTGTGCGGAGTCCAAGATATGCCTCGATTTCGTTGACGAGGTCCCGGAGCTCAGCAGCCCGTTCAAACTCTAGTTCCTCCGCGGCATGAAGCATTTCCTCTCGCAGCTCCACGATTAGAAATGCAAGGTCACTTTCATCTGCGGTGCGCCAGTTACGGGGGAGACGGACATCAGGTGCAGCATCGGATGCGACTCGTTCAACATCCTCGGCGATGTCATCAAGTGACTTGATGATGGTTGTGGGGGTAATTCCGTGTTCACGGTTGTACGCTATCTGGAGTTCGCGTCGGCGATTATTCTCCGAGATGGCCCGTTGCATGGAATCGGTCACACGGTCCGCATAGAGGATGACTGTTCCGTTCACATTCCGACTCGCCCGTCCCATAATTTGAATCAAGCTGGTATCCGAGCGTAAGAAGCCCTCCTTGTCAGCGTCGAGTATCGCAACCAGGGATACTTCCGGTAGGTCGAGGCCTTCCCGGAGGAGGTTGATACCGACGACGACGTCAAACTTACCCCGCCGAAGATTCCGAAGTACCTGCACTCGGTCCAGAGTAGCCACTTCAGAGTGAAGGTACTCGGCTTTCACACCCGCATGGACAAAATAGTCTGAGAGGTCCTCTGCCATTCGCTTCGTTAGTGTAGTCACAAGCACCCTTTCATCCTTCTGTTCCCGCTGTCGAATCTCTGAAAGGAGATCCTCCACCTGGCCCTTCGTTGGGCGGACAATGATTAACGGGTCAACAAGCCCGGTGGGCCGGATTATCTGTTCCACAACCTGTTGAGACTGTCTCCGCTCATAATCTGCAGGTGTTGCAGAGGTGAAGAGAACCTGTCGCATGTAGGGCTCGAACTCTTCGAAGGTGAGGGGTCGGTTATCATAGGCCGAGGGGAGACGGAAGCCAAAGTCCACTAGGTTATCCTTACGGGCCCGGTCTCCTCGGTACATTCCGCGCAGCTGGGGGATGGTGACATGAGACTCATCAATGACTAGGAGGAAATCCTTTGGGAAATGGTCGAGCAGGCAGTAGGGCTTCTCTCCTTCAGCGCGACCATCAAAGTAGCGGGAGTAGTTCTCAATACCACTTGTCCAACCAACCGTGCTCAACATCTCCATGTCATAGCGTACACGGCGTCGCAGGCGATCCGCCTCCAGTATCTTCTCCTCCGCTTCTAGCTCAGCGACCCGCTCTCTCAGCTCCACCTCAACTGCTTTGACGATCTGAGGAATGTCATCACGGTTCGTGGTAAACTGCTTAGCGGGAAATATCCGTATTCGCTCCCGCTCACCCAGCACAGTGCCGTGTAACGGCGCTATTTCTACAATCTCTTCAATCGTGTCGCCAAAGGTCTCTAGGCGAACAGGTGTGTCCGCGTAGGCAGGAAAGACCTCAATCACATCGCCCCGTACCCGGAAGGTACCGCGCCTGAAATCAAAATCGTTCCGTTCGTACTGAAGATGCACTAGTCGCGAGAACAGTTCCTTCCGTGTTATGGTCTGTCCCTTTGTCAGCTCCAGCATTACACCCCGATAGGCACTGGGAGCCCCGGTTCCAAAGATACAGGAAACCGTTGCTACAATCAATACATCCTTTCGCATAGCCAATGATGCAGTGGCTGCCAGCCGCATCCGCTCGACCTCTTCATTAATCGACGAATCCTTCTCAATGTAGGTGTCTGATGTCGGCAAGTAGGCCTCAGGTTGGTAGTAATCGTAGAACGAGACGTAATACTCCACAGCGGAGCCTGGGAAGTATTCCCGGAACATGCTGCAGAGCTGGGCGGCAAGGGTCTTGTTCGGGGCGATGACAAGGGTGGGTTTCTGGAGGGCGGCAACCACTGAGGCGACAGTGAAGGTCTTTCCTGAGCCAGTGACTCCGAGGAGCACTTGTTGGTTGTGGCCATGCTTGTAGCCCTTTACAAGCTGTTTGATGGCTTTTGGTTGGTCGCCTCGTGGTGTGAACCGAGGGTTCAACTCAAACTTTGTTGTCACCGTTTCGCGCCTCCGGAAGCAAAAACAAGTTCGAGGCTTTATCACTTTTGCGGAGTACAGGATAAGTATCTTCAAGAAGTCAATTACATGCCATCATGTGTTTACCTACTACAGCAATACCACCTCACCCCAGTATCCAGCCCTACCCGTAGCATACTTCAATTCTAGTCTATAGGAGCTTGGCTAGCCTGTCCATCCTTCGACTCGATGTAAGTGTTCTTCAATGGCAGCGTGATAAATATCTGTGCACTCGTATTGTAACATGTGCCCAATTTGCCCCTTACAGATAACGATTTCAGAATGACGGATGGCTTCGTGAAGTTCTTCGCTGCCCGCTTGGGGAATGAATATGTCTGCTTCCCCATGCAGGAGCAATGTAGGGATGGTGATTGCGTCCAGTTTATCAGTTACATCATAGTGTTGTACTATTGCCTCCATGGTGCGCAGACCGACGAATTGCTCGTTGGTGAGGGTCCGGTCGACAAAATCTCTGATTAGGTCTGGATTGGCGTCTTGATAGACCTTATGGAAGCAGAGCATCACCATGACGTTTTCTACGGCGGCGCGGTCGGTGACTTGTAGCACACCTGCCCGTATTCCTTCTATGTATTGCTCAAGAATAGGGTTCTGCAGTTTAGCGGCAGTAGATTCAAGAATCAGGCCTTTCAGTCGCGGATTTAGAGTGGGGTCCGTCGCGTAGCAGAGGGCAATCATTCCACCCATGCTGTGTCCGAGTAGCACAATTTTTTCGTCGCCGATGATTTGGCCGAGGGCATGATCTAGTTCTTGGGCGAACTGGGGGAGGAGATAGCTAGCCTCTAAGGGTTTATCGGAGTTCCCGTGTCCTTTAAGGTCGAAGGCAATAGCATGATAGCCTTTCTGGCTAAAGTACTCCACTTGCGCTTCGAAGAGCCAACTACTGCCAAGAAATCCATGTTGAAAAACAATCACTGGGCCATTGCCCTTCTCGATGTAGTACATGCGACTACCATCAGATAACTCCGCATAAGGCATAATGAACACCTCTCAGCAGATAGAGTCCCAATACCAATTGGTTAAAGTTTCATTAAAAGCTAGGGTTTCAATTTCCGACGAGGGAATAATAGCCACAGAACAAGGGCGACGAGCGCAATCGTGCTAAGTGCGAGGAATACTAGCGCTTGGGTTGAGTAGAAACCAACCATCCAGCTAACCAGCAGGAACCCCATCACGCTCGTTGGAGTGACTAGGATGAAATAGCTTTCATCTTCTGGTGTTAGGAAATTGAGTATGGGCTCGTTGAAAGTTGTGCTCCATAGAAACCGAGTACCCTGCGTATAGAGGACATAGATGGTTCCTGAGATATCGCCAGCGAGAAGGTATTCACCATTTCTGGGGAGAGCGAGGGTTGAAATCGGTGAAGGGAAGGTGTAATTAGAATCGGGGAGTGGCTGGTGGTCTGAATAGATGTACACGAGGTTATTTTGGGCCAGGGCGAAATATTCTCCAAAACGAGAAAGAGCGAAGGCCTCGAATTCAAGGTTGTATTCTTGTTGGGCTAATCCATTGGAACTGAAGATTACACAGGTATTTTCGGTGGCTGCCAATAAGAGGCTATCATCTGTGGTCAATGAAAGATGGTTAACAGCGGCATCAAAGGTATGCTCCCAGAGGATTTCACCGTCCCCAGTTTGGATAGAGTATAAGTGTCCATCCGTCGTTCCGGCAACAAAAGACGAGCCTATTCGACTGAAGGTTAAGGCGCTGAAATGATGAGGGGGTTCAGCTAGATACTGGGACCATAGAAAAGTGGATTGGAGACGATTTGCATATATCAGAAAACCTGCTACTGCAATGACGAGAAAGGTTCCGTGCTCTGAGAGTGCTACTTCTCTAATTGTTCCTGGGAGGCTCCAGTTTTGAATGATTTCACCTGAATCTCCTTCAAGAATGTAGACACTGCCGTCTGTTGTTCCTATTGCTACATATTCTCCGTCTGCTGCGAGTGATAAGCAGGTGATATTGGTCGATGGAGGCTCAGGCGGTGTGAAGTTCCAGAGGTGTAAACCTCTTCCTGCGTCGAGGAGGAGAAGGTGATTAGGAGTTGTATTGGTGACTACTGCGATCTTATCACCCTGGGCATTAATCTCAGCGAAAACAGGTGTAGCTGGTAGCGCATATTGCCACAAGAGCTGGTCGCTAATTGGGCTTTGTTTTGAACCAGCTAGCTGTGTGTTCTGGGTATAGGCGGTTGCACCACTACTACTGCTTACTAGAAGAAGGACAAGGTATAGCATTGTAGCAGAACGAAGTAGCACAATGAAAGAACACACTAGAGACCGAAAAAGACTACCTATTGCCGCCTTCCATATCTAGCCATGTCTGAATTATTCATAGTGAAGCTCATAGAATCGCTTGATTTCCTTTGGTGTAGGTAACGTGCAGCGTTCCCAAACATGTATTACTTCTTCTAGTTCCTCTTCTCCTTGTTGCCCTCCAAAGAGGTCGGACAGGTGCTGGGTCCGCTCTTGGATGTCCCGTTTGCATAGCTTGAGGTAATCTTCAGCAGTATAGTAACGTAGGGGATTGAACCTTTCAGCGTAAGCTTTCATTCCCTGCTCTTTCTCAAGCTCTGCAGGGGAGGGAAGCAGATATCCTTCACCGAAGACTGGGTGAGGTATCCATGTCTTGATTCGACGATTCTCTACGAGGTCCACTAAACGCTTAGTATCCTCTACACGAATCTTTTCACCGAGACCTAGATATTTTGGTTTGCCCTGCCCGTCTAGGGCTGGTTTACCTGTAGCCTCGTCAATCTTGGGGATGGGTTGTCCGCTGTCATCGAGACGGCGGCGTTGTTTGCCTCCGAAGTCATATTCACCTACATACCCAGAGTTGACTATAGCAAAGACTAGATGTCCTTCCTCTATCTTTGGGGCGTTATATTGGCCTAGGTCCATATCCGAGTAGACTTTAAGCTTCAGTAGGGCTTGTTGAGCTTGCTCCCGCGCCATGAAATCGGTCGCGGCATAGGAGCGGACACGAGTTCCAGGAATTTTTCCACCTATGGCTGAGGTGATGATGGTTTCGCACCCTGAGTCCAGGGCTACCGCTATGGCAGGATCGACGATGCGGATGAGTGGCTGGAAGATGTCGAAGCGTCGGAAAGAGAACATCTCCGTTCTGAGCCACTTATCAATCCCTGGCTTCCAATCGGGGTTCAGGGCATCAAACCTGAAAATGAATCTCCCATTTGTGGTTCCCGCCTTCTCATAGCGAGTGCATTGGAGGGAGCCAATTTTTTCACCAGAAATGGGGCGCGGAACCCGCACCGGATGTCCCCTTATCGTCTCCATTTTGTACACTAGACCTTCACAGTCAATGTTCTGGGCAAGAACCACTTCACGGGTGCCATCAGGGCGCGGTTCTCTAGACTTCATAAGCCCAGGCCATTCAGGGCTGGTTGACGTCAATCCTTCACTCTTCGCATAAGACGCAGCTTCTAATCCAATTATCTGCACCTTTTCAACACGGCCACTGGCATTAGTAACAGGCAACCCCAAACATGCGTCGTCTTGATGCAGGTGAGGGCCTACTGTTAGAGTTGTCTTGCCTGTTCCGGATAATCCCTTGAGAACCCGGGACTCGGTACAACCTGCATGATAGGAGACAAGCCCTTGCGCCTCGCCGCGGTTCCAAACCATCGTGAGGTTCGGTTTCTTGAAGGCTCCCCCGAAGTAATCCACGCGTAAACTCATCACACGGCGGTGATCCTCATCCATCTGTGTCAAGTCATAGAGC
>JABXGV010000039.1 GCA_016550485.1 archaeon | reverse complement strand
CTTAGCTGAGATATAGGTGGCAGTATCAGTAACATGGAAGAAGTTGTACATCGCAATCCTCCACTCAAAAAGCTCTTCAGGATACCTTATTTGAGGTTTCAGCCATTCTGGTACCTCCGTTGAAACGTATTCACTGTAAACCCTTTTGAACAGTTGGCTGAAATAGTCATCGCCTGTGATGATCAACTGTATGTCCCCATGGTACACATCTATCAACGCATAGCCCGCAAGCCTAGCTAAGGGAAGCCCGTCGCTCCACGGCACGTTTCCGGCGTCCAGAAACACGATGAGAGGCAAGGTCCAAAAGGTGTTTTCACCGTCGGTCACCGGCCACATGTCCACATATTTTTCCCAGAGTTCATACTGAAAATATGGAAAAAGCAACCGCATTCGATCGTATACATCCCTGTATCTGAGAACATGCATTGATGTGGTGGGGTATGAAAGAAGGAAGTTAGGCTCGAAAAGCCAGCTCAAGGGTGGGGAAATGTCTATTCCTCCTCTGCCATCGTAGAAGTACCCTCCCACTTCACTGCTAACGGATCTTCCGACGGGATACGCAACCCATGTATCGTGGAAGAGTCCTCCCTCACCATAGTAGATCCTCCTCTGCGGAAAGAACTTAGCGACATCAACAATTCCCCCCTTGTGAGCACTAAGCATGAGGAAGCCCGTCGGAACATGTGTGTACACGAAGTGGGTGGCATACCATCGATCCTCCGACCTAACGGTTTCGGGTAGAACAAGATCCATAGAAGCACTCCAGTAGAGAGAGCCATTGAAACGCAGGATATCCGCTTCCGCGAAATCTACATATGGTATCAAACCTATCTCCGGTCTAAGCTTGTCGAAGGACCCTGCCTGATCCCACAGACGGACCTTGTCTAGCGGCTTCTTGTATTGTTCAATGTAGTTGCTGATCTGATCGGGGGGAATAGATGTCAAGCCGAACTCGAATGGAACCTCCTGAACCTCATCCAGCTCAGCGAGGAAGCGGTTCACAGAGATAAGTTGAGCATTGTATGGACCAAGCATCTCCAGCTTTCTCACATCTGCGATGCTGTTGTTGAGTAGCATCACGGAG
The DNA here is from genome assembly GCA_016550485.1 of archaeon. Taxonomy (GTDB): domain Archaea; phylum Asgardarchaeota; class Hermodarchaeia; order Hermodarchaeales; family Hermodarchaeaceae; genus YT-063. The sequence goes on along the minus strand of JABXGV010000039.1, from coordinate 2,663 downwards.
CCGACGACTAAGGCGATCACAACCAAGGCACCTACGCGGATGATAACGTGGCGACTTTTGAAACTGAGGTGTACACCAACCCAGTCTTTTTCTCCTTGACCTCTTCGTCTATCGAAGTAAGCAAATATGGCCAAAACAACTGCCGCAGCACCAAGCCCCAGAATTGGGTACCTAGTGTTATAATCTATGAAAGAGGTGAAGAACATACTGAACATAAACCATGAAAGGAACACTGCGCCTAATACTTGGATAGTCGGCATAAACCTTCTTAGGCTAGGCATCTCCAGACCCCAAATGTGAGCCGCAACAAGAGGCATAATGACGCGAATAATCTGGGTTATCGCAACTAGAAGTATGAGGCGTACCCACAAGAAGCGAAGCAATGGCGGAGCCAGAAGAGTTAAAGACGGGAATAAGGGGAGGACGTTAGCTTCGACATAAGCCGCATCCACGGGAGGAGTTGTGAAAGGAAGGCTAAAGATCCTAGGCAGCATCTCTACCCCAGATTTCCAGCCCAGTATAACCGCGTCAACTGCCATGCCGAACATCACGTTAGTGAAGAAGACCATGCCAACTAAGACCTTGGTAATCTGCCAAACGAGAAACTTTAAAGGTGATAGCTTGAAGCTTTCAAAGTCAAACCATACTGGGGAGACGTTTTCGGCGATTCCTCCCGAGCGTATCAACCTGATTACAAGCCTAATGGACCACCATGCTATGGACCTCCTGTTCTTGAAATCCAACCTGAACAACGCTAGAGTTGCAAGGAGAAGCCCGCCTACCAAACCAAAGTATATGGGCTTGATAAAGAGTTCCCCAAACTCAGAAAGGTTAAGCCAGAAAACCACAATTTCACGGCTAACAAAAACGACGAACATAATAACAACTAGCACAATCAGCAGTAACCAGTAACGGCGACGCATCCGAAAACTCTTTTCAATGTCACCCATTGCTAAGAATTCCGAACTCCTTTGTTTGCATTGGAGTAATATAAGCTATTCCATTAATAATAAACATTTATTTCCAGCTTGAAGTGGCAGTCGGCTGCAATTGGAGGCACATAAGATGTTTAGCTAGCTAGCGCTAATCGTCCTCCTTGCTTCGCTGAAAACAGTGTCAAAGTCCACATTTGGCGCGTGGTTAAGGTAGGCTCACATTTTGGTTTTCTTTTGATGCTGCAATATATAAACCCTCCATGGATCACACGTTCAAGATGAAGTGCCTATAGTAGAAAGCCAAAAAAAGTCCAGTCGTGGGGATCTCTATTGCGTCTTTGAAACTTCAGTAGCTGGTGTACAAGCCGTCTGACTACTTAGGTGACTTGATCCCTCAGGCGTAGCAATGAAGAGCTAGCTAGGCAGTGCTTTCTGTTTGTTCATTTGTTACATGCAAATCCTAATCTTCCTGACAATCGTGGATACTAATCAGAATGGAGGTGATAACATGGCTAGAGTAGCGCGAGAAATGGTGGAGAAAGCTGGTATCAATGTTGATCAGCTCGTTGCGTTGTTGGTCAAGAATGCTGCAGCTGAGCTAACAACTTACTACTATTACACTATTCTTCGATGCAACCTAATAGGACTAGAGGGAGAAGGAATCAAGGAGATCGCAGAGACCGCTCGTATTGAAGACCGTAACCACTTTGAGGCTCTTGTTCCTCGCATATACGAGTTAGGAGGCAAGCTCCCCGAGGACATGAAGGCTTTTCATGACATCTCGGCTTGCCCGCCCGCCAGACTGCCTAAGGATCCAACCGACATAAAGGCAATGTTAACTGTTCTTGTAGAAGCAGAGAGATGTGCAGTAAGAGGATACACGTACATCTGTAACCTGACCGCTGGCAAAGACCATCGAACCTACGATCTGTCTCAAGCAATCCTTAACGAGGAAATTGAGCATGAGTCATGGTTCTCCGAATTCCTAGGCGAGGGACCATCCGGCCACTTCATGCGTAGAGGCGAGACTTCACCCTTCGTCTCCAAATTCCTCAGGTAAGCCTTTTCTCCCCCCTTTCCTCTTTTTTGGGAATGCCATAAATATCGTATATGGGCTTATGTGATGCATAATGAGCGAGGGAATAATCTGGCTTGGCTCGGTAGCCAGTCTAGCTGCAGGCTTAGCTACGGGTGCTGGAGCTTTGCCCGTACTATTCACTAAAAAGATTTCAGACAAGTTGCTAGATGTCATGCTCGGATTTTCGGCAGGAGTTATGTTGGCTGCCACTGCATTTAGTTTGATAGTTCCAGCCATCGATCTAAGCAGTCCATGGATTGCCGCCATCGGGATTATTCTAGGAGCTGTCGTATTGCATTTGATTGACCGCTTCATTCCTCACTTTCACCCAGCATTAGGGCCTGAAGGGCCTCCTTCAAGGTTAGCACGAGTCTGGCTGCTTGTCCTCGCCATAACTATCCACAACTTCCCTGAAGGGTTAGCGGTGGGAGTCAGCTTCGGCAGCGGAGATGTGGCAGCAGGATTTGTGATTGCCATGGCTATTGGACTTCAGAACATGCCTGAAGGTCTTGCAGTTGCATTACCTTTGCTGCGAGAAGGATACAGCAGAAGTAGATCCCTGTGGTACGGGACATTGACAGGGTTGGTGGAACCTGTTGGGGGTCTGCTGGGTGTTGCACTGGTCACCATTTTCCATCCAATTCTGCCCT
>JABXGV010000038.1 GCA_016550485.1 archaeon | reverse complement strand
ATCTTTTGTGTGATTGGAGCAAAATTGGCTCCTCCAGGCTGTTCAAGTCCTCCGAAGAGGACGCTGGTGCTGACTTCAGACATGCTGTAAATGAATGAGAGCATGGCTCCACCTATGATGTATGGAAAAATCAATGGTGCCACTACCCTTCTAAAGGACTCGAAAGCACTTGCGCCAAGAGATTTGGAGGCGTCATCTAATGATGTATCTACCTGCTGCAGTCCAGAATAGATAGATCTCACAGTGAATGGAAACCTTCTGACGGAGTAACTCAGAATTAGAACGGGAAATACAAGCAAACTGAAAAAGCTGTAGCCTACAAAGGGGCTTATAGGGGTTTTGAAGAAGAGTACGAAGTACCCGATACCGTATACGATGCCAGGTATGGCGATGGGCATAGTCACAAGCAAGTCAATAATTTGCCTGCCTCTTAGTCGGGTGCGTTGCATTAGATAGGCAGCTGACAATCCTAGAGCTAGAATAACCACAATTGCAAACCCGCTGTATACGAAGCTGTTAACTGTTGCCTTAAAAATCCCTCTCGATGGGTCAAAAACATCAATGAAATTCTGGGCTGTAAATTGGTCAGGGAAAGGTGCGGTAGAGGTCCAGTAATCAGCTACTGAGAGAAGTATCACCCCAATGTGAGGCAGTAGCGCAAAGAAACATACTCCAACAAGGAAAAGGTGTATTACCAAATATTTGATGGGACTTATTTTAAAAGTCCTAGGTCGAATTTCAACTATTGCAACCTCTCTCAATTCAGCGAATTTTCGAACAAAGTAGAAGCAAACTATTGCTGAAATCAGAATTATTACTGATAGGGCTACGGCATGACCGCTCACCATTTCACCCCTCAAAAACGCTGATTGATAGGCTTGAAAAACCCTGTAGGTCAGCAATTTAGTTGCCTGATCATCGTCTCCAAAGACTATGGGAGTACCAAGATCTTCTAGGCTGAAAATGAACGTCAGTATAAAACCAGCCGCTATTCCTGGTAACGCCATGGGAAGCGTGACTCTAAAGAATCTTCTAAGGGGAGAAGCACCAAGATTTTCCGCTGTTTCTTCTACTGATGGATCAATGTTCGTGAAGGCTGCTCTGGCATTGAGGTAAGGTATAACAAAGAAGTGCAGCACTTCAACTAAGATTACAGCCGCCAAACCTTGGATGATCCACGGGCCATCAGTTATTTTCCACGTTCTCCACAACAAAAGGTTTATTGTACCTGAGAGGCCGATCATCTTCTTTAGTCCTATAGCGCTCACTATTGGCGGAGCAGCGGAAGGCGCGATCAAGAGAATCCCAAATAAAGGCTTCAGCCTAAAATTGTAGCGAGCCATTATGTATGCAAGAGCGACTCCCAAGAGGGTTGAAAAGAAAGATGCAAGAAAGGCTACGAGAAGCGTGTTCAACAGTATGCCTTGATCCACACCAGTGATGATGTGAACAGTAAACTGTGGGTAGACATTCTCCCTGTAAATTTCAAAATTCAGGTTGGGGTTCCAGAAGAGTCTGTCGCCAAATATTATTCTGAAATAAACTAAAGGATCATTTAGAGGAAAGGCGTTCGCCAACATAGAGAGTAGGGGGGCAAGCAAAAAGATGGTGAAGAAGGCGAAGACTATAACCGCTAGTAGGTGTGCCTTCTTGAATCGAATTCCAAGGGGCATTGCATGGCACCTTGAAAAGGCGAGGTTTATGCCCTAATGTTCCTCAGAGCGAACTACTTTGTGTGGGCGAGGTTGTTGTTTTTAGTAGTCTTCGTTTGTAGATGGCTATGGCAACGGTAAGCACCATGAGCATAAGCAACACTGGTGTCCATGTGGGAAACTCTGGAACTACTTCGGTGCCTCTGACTTCAATCAAATGGGTAGTGTGAATATACGAAATGACAAAAATGTAGTGGGTACCGTTGTGTGTCTGGGTATAGTCCACGTCTTTCACCAATGGATCGCCATCCATGTAGACTGAGAATTCACCCCAAAGTAAATCATCAGGAATTGTAATAGTGCAAGAGCCTGTTGTTCCAGATGCACCCTCAACGTTGAAGCTTATCTGCTTATTTGTTTGACTGAAGCTGAAATCTGTTACAATGGAGTTACAGAAAGCGTTAACATCATAGGTTGTTCCTTCCCAATCAACTGGGAACACGTTGAGCACCCCTGTTGGCACATTGTTGTACTTATCCACCGCTTGCGAGTACCACTCTGATTGCTTTTGTGCCCGGAAAGCCATGTTGCTACCCAGCTGATCATTGATTGCCATCGCCTCCTCCATGGTGATTAGAGGTCTGCCCAATTCTCGGCTCAACGCTTCAAAAGCCGTGGAGTCTACATCATATTCCATAACTCTTTTCCATGCATTCACGAGTTCCGCGTGGGCATTATTAATCGTGGCCTCATAGTAGTAGATGATCGAGTTTGCCAGGGATACGCTTAGCTGATCGTCGAACTCGATGACGGTTTTCTCCCTTGTTTCGTTGTAGACCGCTAGTAAATCTGGTCGTTGTTGACCTAGGGGTGTATCGAAGGCGTCTTCGCGAGCTGGCAGTCTGTTTAGTTCTGTTCGCATCCATTGGGATTGGCCTTCTTTGGACAGGACGTATTTTACGAAGGCTTCTGCTGCTGCTGGATTATTCGCACCAACGGTCAAAGCTATCGGATCGCCGTTTACTATGCTCTGTCCCTCTGGAATTATGTATTCACACTCAGGGTTTTGTATTTGGGCACCAATACCATAGAAATCTATGGTGAGAGCAACCGCCACTTCCCCTGCTATAACTGCTCCCAAGGATTCTGTGCTTCCATGATATATCCTGGAGTTTGCGCTCATCAAAGTTACTATTTTCCATCCTGTCTCCCATCCGAATCCTTGTAGCATGATTTCGTAGGCTCGCTTATTACTTGTGCTCTCCGGTGCGTTCACGACTCCCACCATTTGCGGCTCGATGAAGTACGCGGGCTCGGCCAGATCATCCCATCTGGTGGGCGTCGGCAAGTCGAACAAACTCCGTGTGGCTTCGTTTACAGTGAAGCCGAAGCTGCTGACAGCGGCTGCAGTCCACACGAGTTTTCCGTCTTTAAACCTTTTCAGGGGCGCGCCTGCGTAGGTGTCGGGGATTGCGTTTACCTCTTCCATGACTGCCGATGACGCACTCATGTTTAGCAGTAGGTTCTCGTCCGCTAGGCGGTCGAACAGAGTGGGCCCTCCGCCCCAAGCAACGTCGATACCACCGGCTTCTACCACGCTAGGCCAGAAGCCTTCGCCAGGGGCTGTCCAAGTGATATCTGTTATACCAGCAGCGATGGCTAGAGGGCTTTTCAAGAACTCAGTTTCAAATATCCCCGTTATGTCAGACGCGTGCCTTGTAAGCACCTTTAACGTTACTTGAGCCTTTCCTACCGGAATTGGTGACAGAGCAACAAAGGTGACTAAAAGAATGAACAGCAGAGTGGTCAGTTGTTTCCGTTCGCCTTTACGAGTTTTCTCCATTTTTTATTCCTTCTCAGATTTTTCATTATTCAAAGCATATATAGACTACAAGTTTTATTATTTTCGCTCCGCTCGATAGAGCACTTTTTGAGTAACTATTGAAAAAAGTTGAGGTGTATTATGGAGCTTAAGGGTTACCCCTTTTTATAGGCTAAAATGAAAAAAAGGGAAGATGGTGGAATTGTTATGCTGGCTTCAGGAGTCTCCATTTCTTGGCGACGATTGTGGCGATGGCAACTATGAGCATGAAAATCAGTATTGCAGCGAGACTCTGGAATTCGGGTATTACTTCTAATTCACCTGCCGAGGTTGTTATGGTTTGATAACCATCTTTTGTAGCGGTTAGGGTCCATGTGTAGTTTCCTAGAGTTGATGTCCATGTAGCAGTGTATTCCCCAGGGGCTGTTTCGTCCGCGGTTATTGAGGTGTCGTCAATTGAAATTGTAACCGAAGCGTTTTCAACTGGCACTGATAACACTTCAACCGTCAAGTTTTCAGCCAAGATACCAGAAGCTGTGTAATTCGCCTCGAAGGTTACGTCTACCCCCTCTTCCTCAACAAATGTTGGAACAGGTGAAACTT
>JABXGV010000037.1 GCA_016550485.1 archaeon | reverse complement strand
ACCCATGCAAGCGCAAAAACAACAGGAAGCAAATGGCACAAGATTGCCGTGGCTGAAATGTACCGCAGTAGTCCGATTCGCTTAATTACTCTTTCGTAGAGAAAATTCCCTTGAACATTTTCAGCGTCGGGTTCACTCTCTCCTCTCAGCTCCTTTTCCATCCTGATTAGTTCCATGGTGTTTCTCTTCATGGAGCTACGGGTTCTGATGCCTACGATCAGCCAAAGTATGTTGAAGACAATCGCGAAAAGAAGGGCGGCAAAAAGCCTGGGATATGATATCTCCTTTGACCCAAAAACAAAGAACAACAACGAATTTAGCGTAGAGAATACTACTGTTCGACTCAGAATGATGTCGTCCAAGTGCTTCCGGTAATCAAGGAGCTTTTCATAGAATTCCTTGTCAGTGTACATTTCGAGTCTCTGGCATTAGCATTGATAGTAGCAGATTGCCACAACCATCTTATCACATTTTAGCCACAGTGTCAATACCCTTTTGAACCACCTTACCAACCAAATAGCGCTCCCTTGACCAGTGGGCCAAAAGCAACGCCGCCCTGGGAGTGGGGCGGCTTGTATGATGGGGTGCAGCAAAGGCATGAGACTTTCTCATTTACGCGAATCTTCAAGCAACTTGCTCTTGTGCACAGCCATATCGAGGGCTCGATACGCCATAAATAGACTGATGCCGCTTAATGCTATTGTGCCGATCTGAAGACATTTCATGAATAGACTAGGTTCTACTACGCCATAATAAACAAGCCACACATCAAAAAACAGTCTAAGGGCTAGAAACAAAAGGGGAAAAGTTAGAGATACGATGCTTTGGAATCGAGTTTGCATCTCACTAAATGCCAGAAGGATTTGCTCATGCGGGTTGTCGCACAGTTTCTCAAGCTCTTTCAGCCTTTGGGCTCTCTGGGCCTCTGATCTTTCTCGCCACCAAGATGAGACGCTAGACAACTGAGTGTCCAAAGCCTCTTGTAAGTAGTGACTAGCCACATTGATTGCAATGCCAACAAGTACTACACCTATCCACCAATACAAGGAACTGATGTCCTTCAGAACTTGTTTCATCTCTCTCCTTGATATATAGGGGGGCGCACAATTGTTTTTAGCGGAAGCGTCGGCTAACAGGGCGATGGGTTGGCAAAGTCCCGCCCTGCGGTTGGGGCGGCTACGGTTTCCTATTCGTGTCTGTTTTACCAGTCTCTAAATCGGCAATGGTAGCCTCAATTTGTTTTAGGTCTTGCTGGGTCTGGTCAATGGCATTTAGGATATTTACAGGTACATTTAGCCCATATTTAGCTTTGTCTTCTTGATACCTGGTTAGATTCTTTATGAGGATTGTCCGTTGACGTCGGTGTGATTCGAGTAGGATTTCCCTGTCCTTGGGAGAAGGCGAATATGTGGCGGAGGTTTGGGCTTCTTTGACGATTGAAAGGTAGGTTGATTCCCGTCGGCGGAGTTCGGCCAGTTGCTCTTTCAAGCTGGCATTCTCTTGGGCGAGGCGGTTCAACATCTCCTCAACCTCTTCAGTTTGTAGTATTTCTTTGACGTATAGGTACACCCTCTCAGCGCCTTCTTTCCAGAATAGCGACCGCTGGCGGTGTCTGTATTGCTCTCCGAGCCCTAACGCCGTCCATCACATCCGGACAAGTGAGAAAGAGTAGGTTTCTCTTTCAAATACTTCAAAGGGAGGACCTACCCAGGTTTCAACTTGAGTGGGGGAGGCTAGCTCTGAGACTCGGTCATAGACTCGTTTTACCTGGTGGTACTCCTGTTTGGAGTGCTGTTGTCCTTCGGAGAATATCTTGTAGCATCTCTCTATCAGGGGTAAGCTTTGTCTCAGTTCGTGAATTGCATCTTGTGATAGTTTTGGCATTTCGTGTCTCCTAAACACCACCAAACAGGGCGGCGGGTTGGTGTAGGATTATAATAAATCCTATGCGCATGTGGGCTATTTACCTAACTTAATGCGTCTAGGGCCTTGCTCTCTTTTGACCTCAGGCGCGGGAGGGCCTTTTGATAATATGGAATCGAATTGTTTCCCGAGGTCAACTTGAATGTTCAGTGGCAACTTTGTCTGGATGGGATCCTCAACTGGTTGCGTAGAATATACCATTACCAAGTTGACTGGAATCACCGCGTTTTCCCATTCCTTTCGTTGCTCTGAGTCAACAGGCCCACTTATCTCAGACCGAATGACAATTTCAAAATCGCATTCAGGATGTGGGATTGCAAAAGGCAAGCGGGTTTGTGTGAAATACCCGTGAGTTGTCAAATGCTCTGTTCGGACGACTTCCCAACACCTAAGTCCTTTAAGTGGGCTTTCACCATAGACATTAATATCTGTTAAGCTACCTTTCCACGCGGTAGTTGCTTTCATAGTGAAATAACATAGAACTCTGACATGGGGACCCCTCGCGTCAATCTCCTCGGGCGTTGCACCCTTTATTTCCAACTCGTACTTTGGTTGTTGGAACTCATAAGCCACAAGCCTGTCTTCAGTTTCTGAATGAACAAGGAAGGCTGATATAAGTAGAAAGGACGTCACAAGAACCAAGGTTAACTGCCAGTTTCCCCCCACCTCAAGCAAATCAAGAATCGGGGCCGGTATATAGTCGGTGGGAACATACGCAGATACTAGATCCAGTAGCAGGGGAAGAAGACTTAGCCAGACCCACCACTTTTTGAAAACTTGCCAAGACCAATGCAGAAATCTCATTTCTGGCCTCGATCAGCACTTTATCCTTGCTTACCATTATAGCACATTGGGCCTGAGTTTTCAATCTTTTCACCCAAAGAAAGACAGCCATGCATGATTAAATGCAGGCTGTCTCGATTTCTCAAGTGTCATTCATCATAGCGGTACGTCCCCCAATGTCATGTCGTAACCCAACACGACGTGAACCGTCACTATTTCCATTCATCAGGAGCTCGCCGCCAATTATAGCAAAAGTGCCCCCCTTCCACAAGAGGGGCAACCTTGGATGGGTATCCGTCACAAGTTTGGGTGAACGTTTAAGCGATCTCTATGCGTTCCAGAGCGAAAGTGACATCGGCAGGAATCAGCAGGCCCTCATGGCCGCAGTTAGGACAAACAGCTTCGGGGTTATCACTCTCAAAGCGGAGGCCACAACAGTTCCAGCAGATAAAGCGACTAGGCGCTGGACGGGTGGT
>JABXGV010000036.1 GCA_016550485.1 archaeon | reverse complement strand
GTCATGCCCGCCTGGACCACTCGAAGAGTGCCAAAGGGAAGTGCTGCATCAATGATTCGTAGGCGCGGGTTGGAGAAGCCTGCGCTGCGCATGTCGGCGAAGTCGAAGAGGAAGCCCATCGCATTCGCGCTCGCCAACCGGAGCAGGGTCTGAGGGTTGGTGATGTCCTGTACAACATCAAGGGAATAATTCTGATCGTCCACTGCTATGCTGGCCAGGGTGTAGTCCTGCCGCCAACCGGTGGAGGTGATGTCGTAGGCGAAGCCAAAGTCTGCGAGGGCGTGGCTGTGGCAGACCATCTCCACTTTCAGGTGGGGGTTGGGGTCGCTCTCGTAGACGCGGAGACTGAGGGTGTAACTCCATGAGCTGGACAGGATGGCAGCTTGGCTTGTGGTGTAGGAGAGTTCTACCCAGCCCTCGTCGGTATCAGCGTGGGCAGTGACAGAGCGGCGGGGGTCAGTGCCTGTCGCGTCCCAGTGATCCTTGTTCACCTTGGCGAGGTTGTGGGTGTACCATTGGTCGCCGACCTTGGCGAGGAGGCGTGGCATCACGTGGTACTGGGCGGTGGCGAGGCTGGGGAGGGTTCGATCCACTAGCCGCGGGCCATAGACGACCTGCCCCAGGGTGTAGGTTCCCGCTGGGTTCAGGGCAAAGCCTGTGGTCGCCCGCGTGGTCTGGATGCCCACACCCCAGACGTGGGCGGCGTTGGCTGTCATGTAGTCCTGAAAGCTCTGGGCATCGGTAAAGCGTAATAGGTTATGATCTGTGGTTTCTATCACGTACTGGGGTGGGTGTTCGTGGTCTTGAACCCAGACAGGTTCGTCGGGAGTGCCGAGGTTGGTCATGTCCAGCCCGAAATCGTAACGCTTCTGGCGTGGGAAGGTAGTGTTCAAGTACTGAATCCACGTGGCGCCACGGTCTATCTCCCACCACGTACTCGCATAGCTTTCAGGGAAGGGCCCCTGGAGTTCGGGTGCGCCAGGGGGAGCTGCAGCATAGACGTGGAAGGCGGCGGTGCCGTTGCCTATCGCGGCGTCCCAGCGGCGGTAGCCATCCACGCCAGCTAGGTCCGCCCATCGGCATACCTCGAAGTCGTCACCGAAGCCATAGGGGGCTCCCCGTCCATAGGCGTCGAAGTAGATCTCTCGTCCTGACTCGGCTCCTGTAGTACAGCTTATCTCGTCAATCTCAAAGAACTTTCCGCCTCCGATGGTGCTGCCCGTGTATTCGATTTGGAGGCGTGTCAACTGGTGGACCTCCCAAGGAGTCGTGACCTCCTCAGCCATGTCAATCATATTCAGTGTAGTGCAATTCCACTCGCCTCCCGTCGAGGGTAGGGTGTACTCCAGATGCATGAAAGCGTCCATCAGGTTTTGCCAACCAGAACCATAACTGGCATCCCTCGATACGAGGGTGAATCGTACCACCACATCCTCAATGGTGCTACGATAGTAGAACTTGAAGTTAGGGTAGAACGCGGCGTTCACGGGCTCATCAAGCAGGTCTAGGCTTGCGCCGAAGGAGGCGGTGCTGCCCACCCCGTCGTAGCTCCATTTCATGCCATCTCCAATGTAGCTTTGACTGGTCATCACCCGAGAGTACTTGGAGTTGGTGTAGAGATCAACCCAGTCATTCCCGTAGGTGAATTCGAACCAGTCAGAAATCGGGTAGACTTGCCCGTAGCTGTAGCTGGGGAACCACGTCTCCTGGGCGTTGCTGTCCTGGGCTCCGAGGATCATCGTGCCCCCGTCACGAATCCACTCAGCTAGGAGGTCTGACTCGTAGCGCGTGAGGGACAGCGGCGCATAAGGCTCCCGATAAGTGTGGGTGTCGGAGCCCACCCAGAGCAGATGGTAATTCCAGAGCAGCGGCATGTTTTCGTTGCAGGTTGACTCGTTGGCATCACCAACATAGTAGGATGGGAGCCAGTCATCGTTCAGTCCATCTAGGTTACCAAAGAGGGCGCGGAAGGTTTCGTGTGTGTAGCGGTCAATGTACCCGTAGTTGTTGAGGCCCTGCGTTGCGCCCCGGAGCATCTCGTATACTCCCTCTTGTCCGGGGCTATTCACGACAGCAATCATCTCGTCGGGATTGGGCACAGAGCATCCGGATTCCTCACAGATCCGTGCAAGGAAGGCGGTCCAGGTCTCCTCGTCGACCTGAGCCATTCCATATCTGCTCATCCAGCGTACAAGTTCGCCACGCGGCTTTGTAACGTAAAGGTTTGGTTCGCCTTGAAAGAAGCCTGTGGTGAGAGTTCTGTCCCTATTGGCGCCCCTAACATAGAGCTCTCCATCGCGGGCGTAGACCTTGTATAGGGTTTCGGTGGGGTGGAAATAGAAGAAGGTGTTAAAGGTGCGAAGGAGGGTTCGGCTCACTTCTTGGCGGTATGGATTGGAGAACTCACTGCGAAGGAGCTTGAGCACATACTGGGCGTACCCATCGAGGCCTGTGCTGCCCACCTTGAAGTTGTCCGCTTTGTATCCGAAGTATAGGGTGAGGCGGTAGCGGAAACTGTAGACATGCTCTTTCCGGTAGCCGCTGGTGAGTTCAAAGTCGAAGTAGGGATTCGCCCAGATGATGATGTCATCGTAGGTGATGTACCCGACTGTCGTGTTAATGACTTGGGTGATCTCTAACCCGCCTCTTCGGTCATTGTGGGGGTTGCCCATCGCGTCTGTGAAGACCGGTTCGTCCCAGTCCGTGTACTTGACGTACTCGCGTTCAAAGGTGGTTTTCTGCATTACTGTGCGCCAATTCGTCATGTCTCCGGTGAAGTCGGAGCGAGCGCATAGCCGTCCATATCCTATGCCTAGCTGGGCTAGGAAGGTATTCATGTCGTCTGTTTGGTGTGTCACCCTTCCGATGTAGGATTGGGTGATGCTATCTCCTTGGTAATACGCGCCTTGGGGGATGTTCGCCACAAACAGAAGAATTGCGGTAAGGGCGAGGGTGAAATTCCGTAGGTTTCTCCAATCGAGTCGTAACTTCATTTCTTGTGTCCTCTTTTCATGTTGGTGGGGTGGAAGCGGCGTTTTGCCGCAGAGAAGTGATCGTAATGAGAATATGCTTCATTTGGGGGGTGCAGCAGAGCCTGCGGAGCATGGCAAGGGCTTCGAAGAGCTTGTGCTGGAGCAGGTTGAACTCAATCAACATATCGACCTTGGTGGTGTAGAGTCGTGTGTCTTCATACCAGGGTGCTACGGTCATCACGGTGTGGGGTTCCCTCCAGTGATTTGGGTGGGGCTGTATGGACCCATTCGGCTGCCTTCCCTTCTTTCCGGTATCAGAGGAGCACTGGTGTTCCTCCGTAAGTGCTAAGGTATACATTGTAGGTGTGTAAAAAGGTTTCCAGTCGTTCGAGGAGATGGCCCAAGCTCTGCTGGATTTGTGCCAGGTGGCGGGTCTGGCGTCCCAGGACGAGCAGGCGTCCGGGCTCCGTGAGGGCGGTGTGGGGGCATGGTCCTCCAACTCTCCAGTGGGCGCGATTTTAGCGCGTTCTTAAATATTGTGGGTTCTGTGCGGTTCCGCTGTTTTCCATTCTTTGCTGAGGATTCCGTTCCTGTCACCGATACACACATCACTTCAAGGGGTCGCGGAGGTCTGGTTGGACACCCGCTGGGAGAGGAGGGCAGGGCGACACTGGTGAGGGGGATTCGGTCACAGCGGACCAAGCCCATCGGAACGATGAACGGACAATCGATTCACTGTCTGGTTCACCGGAGTCAGGGCAGTGGGGGCGCATCCGCCGTGACCGACGCGTAGAGTCGGAATTGTTTTGCTGCTTCGCTCCTCGCCTGCATTATGCTTTAGGAGTAAAGTGTATTGTTCAAGTGTGATATAAGCTTTATGCCTTAAGGTTAAAGGAGACAATAGATTATCAGGAAGGAATAAACAACCCCTGAGGCGTGACCAACATCGCAGTCTTTGAACGCCGCAGCGCCTGGGCTGTCCTCTACGCCCTGGCCACCAAGGATCGCATGATGATCCGAGAACTCCTCGCCATAGTTGATGCAGGTCAGAAGGCCGTCTACACCGCCCTCAAAGGCTTCATCGAAATCGGACTCATCCACGAGGAACGCGAACCCTACCACAACCGACGCTGGCTTAGACTGACAGAGAGGGGGCGGCAAGTGATAGCAAAGCTCCGAGAAATCGAAGCCATAATACAACAAGACGAATCTTAACCCAGTAGATAATAGGGTGCAAATAGAAAAACGGGAGGGAAACGATATAACAGACACTGATACAGCACCCGATGCAGATGAAGAAATTCTCATACCCCGAAAAACACGTGAATTAATAATCATTCAGTTAATGAAATTCCTGAATGCTACATTTACATTGTTTTTTATGCTTGAGATGGTTGTTCTATTTATTTCTATTTTAGCTCCATTACGTCCAGAGGACCCCTACACTGTTACATTCGGATACACATACGTGGTGCTATGGCGCATACTACAAAATAGTATTAATCCTCTGATGATTCCCCTTATGCTAAGCATTATTCTCATATTAATTATCCACTATTTTTTCCGTATTCGGATAGTTCCAAAAGGTGAGTTCCACACTTTACAGGTAAAAGGAACCGAAAGACAATATTTGGCTGTAAAACATTACCTTCGTAGAACCCTCATTCTGCTTTTTTTCGTTATTCCTTTCCTTTTTCTTGAATATCTTCGCTTTCTTGCTTTGATAGTGTCCTTAATGACACCGCCCGGTACAGGTGGTCTCCTCCATTTTAGTGCAGTGTTAGAATGGTTTACAGCCAACCAGGAATCATTCATTGCCGGTTCATTATTCACATCCTTCTGTATGTATATTGTTTTCTCAATTTGGTTTATTTTCAACAATAAAGAGGATCTGGCTGCATTCAGGTTTGAGAATTTTTTAGGTAGTCTTTCGGGGGGCAGGAATAAGCTGTGGCGCTATCGAAAAATTGTCAGAAGATTCAATCAGGCTTTGGAGAATGTTGAAGCACTCGTGAAGCCCTATGTTAAGATATCCAATCAGCGGTTACTGGTGGGAATGTTAGGCTCGTTGCTGCTGTCGAACTCGTCTAGCCTTGACTCTATCCAAGTCGAAGTTGCAGGGCTGACCGTAGCCGTAGCAGAGGATGATTCTGAAAAAACTGTGGGACACCTTACAAAGCTTGTAGAGCTGCTTTCAGGAGCACAGGAAGAGTGCAAAGTGTTTGAACCAGAGACTACATGGTCGCGATGGAGACGGATTAAACAACTGGTGGGGCGGGATGCTGTTCTCCGTTTGCTGGTCTATTTGACCATTGCGGCGATTCTGTTTATCTTCTGGCTCCTAACCGGGTTTCGCATCCCTATACCACCATAGATTCTCCTTCGTGGGCCAGTAAAGGAGCACCTAAAGCATTTTATTAAGTGGATTGTTACATTTGAAGTGGGATGAGTGATAGCGCTCATGAATCAACCTGACCCAACACCAGATAATCATGAGGCAAACCCAACTGTTGAAACCAACCCCAAATTAAATGAATACCTACCCGAGCTAATTTCCTGTTGGTTCTATACTCTTCTACTGGTAATCATATTTTGTAGCATCTTTACGGTAATCATTATCGGATTAGATATCATATTGACCCCTTTGCCTGGTGGGTTAATCAATTTAGTGACACAGTTTCCGCAAACATTACCGATTATCTTCATCAGCATCGGAATCCCCTTGATGCTTTTCATATGACCAACCCGTTTCTTTGAGGTACGCCCACGATATCCACTTCATATAACGACTGAGAAAAAACAGCGACTCGGAGCAAGATATTATCATCTCAGAATGATATCACTTGTAGGGATTCTCGTGGTTTTTGGAGGACTAGTTTGGACCCATATCTATCTGGGGATTCTAGGATTTCCCCCATTTCTCTCGGTTATAGAATTTAACAATGTAATAGTTACATTCGTTTTACCAGCAATGATTGGATTTTTCATCTTAACTGTTAGTGGTACTTATGTTGAACGAGATCATGTTGATGTGGTTTTTCATTTGAACAGTTTCTTTGCAGTTATTAAGAGAATAAGGAAGAAGAAGAGAGATATGATATCGAATCAAGAGCTGGCGGCAGAACCACTGCGGAAGGCAATGAGGGCACTGGATAAATGGCTTCGCCCCAATGTGACAATTGCAGATAAACACACGCTTGTACCGAAGATTCTGTTTACGCTTATGTTTCATCCCAGAAAACAAACGACGCTTCTCAAAAACATCAAGGAATTCGGAGTTGCCGCTGCGAATCGGAAGTCCAAAAATGTTGGTAGCACTCTTAACACTATTGCTAAGATGATAGGGGATTCGACTCTGAGGGGTGTAAAGGCGGAGTTGGACTTAACATGGCGTGAGAGATTTGACGCTCTTTGGGAACGGGAATCTACCCGGAACCAATTATTTATGATAATCCTAGTCCTAGCATCAATAATTTTCTTTGCCATAACTGGTCAGTTTCTTCCTTTTGGGTGAACTCTAAATTGGAATTGACGAAAGACGATAGAAGTAAATACCGGACTACTGGTTATTCTGTTGAGTGAGGAACGTGGAGCCAGAATTTCATTACCGGTTCATGTGGGAACAGTATTCAGTACTTGAACAGGAACTCGACCAATTTCGAAAACTTCTACCAGCTCACAAACAAAATCTTGGTGCATGGTCTCCGAAACTAGGGTTCCTTCTGGTGAACGTTTGTAGCATACTGAATTCCCTGTTCAAGGCTGCCCAAAACCATTCAGAATTCCAGAAACATGACGCCCTCAAGATTCACTGGACAAGGAAAAACCCTGGCTACAAAGACTTTCACTCCCTCTTTGAAACTGTATATCACCGCTCCACCAAACCTGTCTACTACCTCCCCCTCAGGTACAAAACAACCCTCTGGGACAGTGACGTTGAGGTAGAACGTCCCGTTGAGTGCTATCCTTTCCGAGATTGGAGCCCTAATCAGCCGCCAGATTGGTGGACATGGCATAACAAACTGAAGCACGATTGGCTGAAGTTCAAGGAAAAAGCTACATTGAAGGAGACCCTACGAGGGTTTGCTGGAACCTTTCTGGTGTTCGTCCAGTTCCTAGACACTCGTAATACGTTAATTGATGTGGATGTCGTCCGTCTTGAGGGAGGATTTGCGAAGGATTCCATTAAACAGGATTTTGGGGGGCTGGAACCACTCCCCTTTTATCAAACCCTCGCTGCTAAATCAAAGCTGTTTGGATACATCTTCGAGAGCGAAGGTTGCCCGAGAGATCCCAGCAGGGTGTTCGGTCCTGATTCATTTCATTTCTATCGGTAATAGAGTGTTCAAATTGGTAATATTTCTTGGGAAATACAAGCGTTATAAAGATAAACTCTTACAGGTGTGTACACCCAACGAACTTGCACACCTAAGGGGGATTAAGATTCAAAGAGAACCTCGTGTTCCGAATCCAGACCCGGATGTCAGAGCCTTTTATGCTAGGTTTGCGTGTGGTGTCTATAACCAGGATGACCAAATAATCTATCTTGGCGTGAACAATGTAATCTCTGATGCAGAAGGGATGGAGAGAGGAGGAGAGCACTGGTTTCTTAGTGTTATACCAGGAAT
>JABXGV010000035.1 GCA_016550485.1 archaeon | reverse complement strand
TTGGGTCGTCTTCTGTGAGGCACTCCGAATAGAATTCTGAGTCGTTACAGAGAGCCATCATCATCAGAAGTCTTTCAAGGTCGGGGTATTCCTTGAGCTGAGCCCCCTCGATTCGTTCTTCTGAAGACACCTGGCTCACATCGAGGTCAGGCGAACGCAGGCATCCTTCTGGGCCGCAGCCTGCAAGGAAGACCCCTCCGCTTTCGACATCAAATCCTGAGCCACTTACCTCGAACATATGGTTCGGAGTGAATATCCTGCGGGTCATCATTTGGTTCTTCGTAAGGGTTCCGGTCTTATCCGAGCAAATGACATTGACTAGGCCTAGTGTTTCTACGACACCCAAGTTTCTCACAATGACATTCTTCTGTGAGAGCGTGTAGACTCCAACAGAGAGCACTATGGTGACAATGGCGATGAGTCCTTCAGGAATCGCAGATACAAGTGCAGATAGTGAGAACAGAAAGAGTTCCACAAGGGGTATGCTTCGGTAGAGCCCCAAGATTACAGTGAGCACCAAGAAGAACATTGCTGCAGCAAGAAAGAAGATACTCAGTCGCTTTAATCGAATCATGATGGTTGGTTCTTTCTTAGCAACGCCCGCGAGCTCCTTGTTGATTTCACCCAAGGTGGTATTATCACCTGTAGCCAGCACCAGAATACGGGTGCGTCCTTCTGTGACGTACGAGCCAGCGAAGACCTTATTGGACTCCTCATAGTAGTGAGGGTTCTCAACCGCGCAGAACACATCCTTCTTGATTGGTACGCTCTCTCCAGTGAGGAGACTCTCATCGACATGCAGGTTGCTCTCGAATAGCACCCTTCCGTCGGCTGGGACCTTTTCTCCAGCTCTGAGAAGGAGCAGGTCTCCAGGAACCAGCTCCGCGGAGGGGATCTCGGTCTCCTCTCCATCGCGAATGACGAGGGACCTCTGTTCTATCAGTTTCTTGATGGACTCGATGGTTCTTTCTGCCTTCCACTCTTGGACGAAGCCTATGGTCGCGTTAATCAAGAGGATGATTACGATGACCACTGCGTCTATTGCATGGTCTACTAGAATAGAGACAACGGCTGCAATAATGAGAACATACACCAGAGGCGACTTGAACTGACGGAGGAAAAGTGAAACGGGGCTCTGCCTTTCCTTCATTGTGAGTTCGTTGCGTCCGTGTTCCAAGAGCTTCTTTTTAGCCTCTTCTGGTTTCAGCCCCTTAGGGTCCGTACCGAGGCTCACTAGACATTCTGAATAGTCGAGGAACTCCTCTGGTAGAGATTTTTTACTCATACCCATCACTGGTCCGGTGGTCTAGGCTTGAGGTCCCTATATATGCTTCATGCTGTGTGATGGTCTGAGGGCTAGTGCGCACTTTCACTGGGAATAGGTTCTTCTTGGAAAACCAGTTTCTACAACTATTATCGACATGCGATGACAAAATAATCGATGCTGTCAACTTCTATTGATAGGGTATCAAGGAGATAATAATTAAAACGTTGAAGAGGAAAATATCAAATGGTGCAATTGTGATGGGTAAAATTGTGCAAAGTAAGGAAACAGTTGTAAAGGTTAATGAAGTGGAGTTGTGTTACGACACCTTTGGTAAATCGACAGATGCTCCGATGCTGTTAATCATGGGTTTGGGCTCTCAGATGATTCGGTGGCCGGAAGCATTTTGTCAACAATTGGCGGGCATGGGATTTTGGGTCATTCGGTATGATAACCGTGATGTGGGCAAGTCAACGAAGTTTGAGTCCGCGGGCGTACCGAATTTAATGCCACTATTACTAGGTGCAGCGCAAAGTGATGCGATTTCGGTTCCGTATACATTATTAGATATGGCTCAGGATGCAGTGGGGCTCCTCGATGTGTTGAACATTGATTCTGCGCATATAGTAGGAGTTTCCCTGGGAGGAATGATAGCACAATCGGTAGCCATCCATTATCCGGAACGAGTGCGGACGCTAACCTCAATTATGTCCTCGACAGGGGATCCGAATTTGCCCCGACCGAAACCTGAGGCATTCGCCCTATTACAGCAGAGACCTCCGGACAATCGTGCCGAGTACATTGAATATTCGGTACAGCGGCAACAAATTCTATCTGGACCGCATTATCCTATCGATGAAGCCTATGTGCGTGATCTTGCTGGTCGAACCTTTGACCGCAACTTCCATCCCGAGGGCACTTCAAGGCAGCTGGCAGCCATTCTGGCATCGGGAAGCCGGAAAGAAGCATTACAAAATGTGCAAATTCCTACCTTAGTTATTCATGGGGATGCTGATCCGCTGGTCCCCGTCGAAGGTGGCAAGGATACGGCAAATTCTATTCCGGGTGCGAAATTACTCATTATCGAAGGCATGGGACATGATATTCCCGTTAAGGTAGCTTCACAAATTCTTGAAGCAATTTCAAAGCATGCTAAATAAACGGAGACTGCTAGGATTATCCAATTAGTTGAGTTGAACGCTTCGTATTGAAGGCTAGGTGAACCTCTTAGGGAGGTGGACTAGTATCTTCCATTTGAGGGGTTGTTGTTTGGTCTTCGACTTCTCTTCGCCAGGCTTTTCGTTTACCTATACGGCTTCGGAGCTTCCATTTGAGGCTTTTCGGTGTCTCTTCGATGACCGTATTGATATGGTGTAAGCGTTGTTGGATTTGTTCCCTTTCTGTAGGCGATAATGTGTAGTTTTTCATAAGGTGAAGTGCCTTCGCGATATTGGTGGTTACATCGTAATACAAGCCCCAATCCGTCGCGCAAAGAATTGCCAGATATCGCACATTAATGACTCCCGGTTTATCCTGCGTTCCTACTGGCACGTCTTTGATGATTGTTAAGATATCTCGCACGTCCTTTTCATTGAGTCGAAAAATCTGAAGTTTGCTAAGTAATAGATCACTAATGGAAATAGTGTAAGTTTCAATGGTTAA
>JABXGV010000034.1 GCA_016550485.1 archaeon | reverse complement strand
TGTTTTTTTTTTTTTGTTTGTTTTTTTTTTGATTATCTTTTTGTTTTGTTTTTTGTCGATGTTGATCGGACTCTTAGAACTGCTCTCGTAATTTTTCTCTTCGGTGTTTTACTCTTGTTCGGCTTCTAATAGTTTGACTCGATACGTAATTTTAAATAAATTCAAGCATTTAGATACCTGACCTGCTC
Source organism: archaeon (assembly GCA_016550485.1). Classification (GTDB taxonomy): domain Archaea; phylum Asgardarchaeota; class Hermodarchaeia; order Hermodarchaeales; family Hermodarchaeaceae; genus YT-063. Next base: position 14,981 of record JABXGV010000034.1, on the reverse strand, counting down.
GCATAGGAGACTGGGTTTGAAGACAGCTCCCAAGGAAGTGTAACACCTGTCTGATTCGCCTCCGCCCTACACACTCGAAGCCGAAGCTGTTATGGAAGAGCTTCAGGTCACGGAGGAAGGTTTAACCCACGAGGAGGCAGCACGACGGCTGGAGGAATACGGGCCCAATGAACTCCGTGAGGTTCCTGGGCCCAGCGCCTTGGAAATGTTTGCTGATCAATTCAAGGATTTCCTAGTGATTATCCTGCTAATTGCAGCAATTATTTCAGGTGTTATCACGTGGATGGAAAATTTAACATCGGGACAACAGCAACTTCCCGCTGATACAATAGTGATCATGATTATTGTCATCATCAATGCAATTATGGGGTTTGTGCAAGAGTATCGGGCAGAGAAGGCGATAGAGGCTCTCAAACAGATGGCTGCTCCGCGTGCTCATCTTATTAGAGACGGACAGCTTGTTGAATGCCCTTCGCGTGAGGTTGTACCTGGTGACATAATGCGATTGGAAACAGGAGATAGGCTCGCAGCGGATGCCCGTCTAATCGAGGCTCACAACCTCGGAACCGATGAAGCCTCATTGACTGGCGAATCAACGCCGGTAAAGAAGAATGCTAAACTGGTTTTTAGTCGAGGTATTCCCTTGGCTGACCGAACGAATATGGTTCATGCAGGTACCATCATCACCTCAGGACGCGGGTTAGCTGTTGTATGTAAAACTGGGATGAGTACCGAGATTGGGTTAATAGCTGAGATGATTCAGGCTGCTGAGGATAAAGTAACTCCAATGCAGCGGCGGATGGAGCGTCTTGGCAAACAACTTGGCATCATAATATTAATAATCTGTATGCTCGTTTTTGCGGTGGAAGTGGTTGTGAATTTCATTAGTCCAGGCGGCGAGTTGGACGTCATAGACTTCTTCATTATTGCTGTGGCACTTGCTGTTGCTGCTATTCCAGAGGGGTTACCTGCAGTTGTAACTATCACTCTAGCACTTGGCGTACAGAGGATGATTAAACGCAATGCAATCATTCGTAGACTACCCGCTGTAGAAACCTTGGGTTCGGCGAATATTATCTGTTCTGATAAAACAGGTACGCTCACAAAAGACGAGATGACTGTTCGGCAAATCTATCTACCTGGTCAGCTTATTCGAGTTACAGGGGCAGGCTATTCGCCAAAGGGTGAATTCAAGCTGGATGGAACTTCGATAAATCCCCTTGAAAATCCACAACTTAGGCTTCTTCTTCGGATTGGAACTCTCTGCAGCAACGCTATTGTACGCGAGAGTGAAGGAAGATGGGAGGTACTTGGCGATCCTACTGAAGGCGCTCTCGTTGTTGCAGCACAAAAAGCGGGGCTGGAAGACAAGGCTCTAGAGGCTTATCCAAGGGTCGCCGAATTACCCTTTGACCCTTCACGGAAAAGAATGTCTACCCTTCACGACACACCTGAAGGTGAAACGCTGGCATATGTGAAGGGGGCACCTGAAATCGTTCTTGAACTCTGTACTCATATTTTGACTGATAAGGGCGTTCGTCGTTTAACGGAAGAAATGCGGGCGGACATACTCGCAAATAATGAAAGACTGGCAACCCAGGCACTAAGAATTCTCGCCATGGCTTATCGTAAGGTTCCTGACACGCTATCTGACATCACACCTGAAGGTGTCGAGAAAGAATTGGTTTTTGTTGGACTAATGGGGATGATGGACCCACCGCGCTCAGAGGTGCGGGATGCCATTGCGCTCTGCCGACGCGCAGGAATAATTCCAATCATGATAACCGGGGATAATCAGTACACCGCGGTTGCCATCGCTCAGGAGCTAGGCATGTTTACCAGGGATGATGTTGTACTCACAGGTCAAGCTTTGGACGCTCTTTCTGAAGAAGACCTAGCGGACGCGGTTCTCAATGTCCGTGTTTATGCTCGTGTATCGCCTGAACATAAACTCCGAATCGTGCGTGCGTTGAAACAACACGGCGCGTGTGTAGCCATGACCGGTGATGGTGTCAACGATGCACCTGCCCTAAAATTTGCGGACATCGGCGTCGCAATGGGAATCACTGGCACTGATGTAGCAAAAGAAGCATCAGATATGATACTAACCGATGATAACTTCGCTTCAATTATTTCAGCAATAGAGGAAGGGAGAGGTATTGGAGATAACACGAGAAAATTCATCTCTTACTTGTTATCATGTAATGCTGGAGAGATACTAGTTCTTTTCATAGCTAGTATCACCTTCAAAATCTTCTTTAACTGGGACCTTCCTCTTCTTGCAATACAGATTCTATTTGTGAACCTTGTCACCGATGGACTTCCTGCCCTTGCGCTGGGTATGGACCCAATTGAGCCAGATGTAATGGAGCGGAAACCACGGGATCCGAATGAAAGCGCCATCACAAGAAGGATGTGGCTCAACATATGGATTGTCGGTGCGGTAATAACAGTTGGTACATTGGCGGTGTTCTACTTTGAAATGGTAACACTATCAGCTATTCCTTGGGTTACTTATGATGATGCGCTTAGGCGTGCTCGAACTATGGCCTTCACAGTCTTGATTATGTTCCAAATGGTGCAGGCAATGAACTCACGTTCCAGCAATCTATCTCTCTTCACAGTTGGATTTCTGAAGAACCGGGTTCTCCTTGCCGCCATCAGCATCTCTGTTGTGATTCATGTTTTGATAATTTATGTCCCATTCCTAAGCAGTATATTCGAAACAGCTCCACTTTTGCTCACAGACTGGTTAGTCGTAGCCTTTGTGTCACTTTCAGTATTTGTAGTCGTGGAGATTATGAAATTCATAGGACGGCAGCTAACACCAAAACCCATTACTCCCCTGCTTCGAACATACATTCCCCAAGAGGGCGAGGCTGACTAAAAGGAGAAAGTCAACACTCAACGCTTTGATTTGTAAACGGAACACAACTCTATTATTAAGGTGCAGTTCAAGTTCTTCGAGGTGAAATAGGAATTGCGGGATCCAGTACGCTGGGCACTTGCAGTAATTTGTCTAACCCTCGGATCAATCTTCTTTAATTTGGGCTGGATAATTCCCTTTGCTTCTTTGGGCTTGGTTATTTTACAATTGATGGGCGTGATTTTCTCTATTATCGCTGCGCTTTTTGTAGCAGTCGCTCTCCTTCTCGTATGGAAGTCTTGGGCTAAGAGTTAGCCTATAACCTCGTTTTTGATATCCTTGACTGGTTCAGTTGGAGTTTGCTTCTAAGAAAAATCTTATGAGGAGATAAAGGTAAGGCTGTCTGGTTATTCGCAGTCGGAGCCAATGAATGATGACTAATAAACGGGATAAACTCCTCAAGTTGAGTCGCAGAGAATTAGAAGCAGAGGCTCGTTCCTTGGGGTTATCAGTTAGCGACTCGTTGAGCCGAGCCGAGTTGATTACGCTCATCGAGCAGCAATACGCGCTTCAGGAGTTTGGAGAGCTACGAACCTTTTCTGAACACAGATTCCTTATCGCGGGACTATTCTTCGTGACCATCGCCACTTTCATTCTAGCCTGGCTATCACTTATTCAAATACAAACACCAACCATCATACCTCTTGTATCCATTATCCTAGTACCGATGTATATCATTGTCCGCTGTTTCGGTGGCTTCCTTATAGCTGCAGCCCTTTTCTCATTGGCATTAAAGGGTTATAGGAATCTCTCTCCAGTAACTAGAGCCGCCTGCATCCTAGGCGCTATCCTTGTAACAATAATTGTTATCGTACTTGTACCCATGCCACATCAATGGGGAATACCATAAAGGGTAACAAATAGAAATCATCGATTTAAGATCGGAGGCTAGAGTGAATTATGTGTAGTACTGTAAAAGAACCAACAGAAGATTCACCCGCTATTGAGACCTTTCAACTTTCTAAACTTTATCCGCACCGGGTTCTAGCTGTGAACAGGCTAAACCTCAAGATAGGTAGAGGCGTTGTACATGCCCTTGTGGGACCCAACGGTGCTGGTAAAACAACAACGATGCAGATGCTTGTCGGTCTCTCACGTCCTATTCGGGGCAGCATCTTCATCTGTGGCTACGATATGCTCAGAGAGTCATGGGAGGCCAGGCAGCATATAGGATTCCTTCCAGATAGCCCCTCAGCCTATGAGAGTCTTAGAGTCGAAGAGTTTCTCCGATTCGTCGCAAGCTTATATCAAATCCCTGAAGATGTCTATGAGGAACGTAGGTCCCGTTTTGTAGAGCTCTTTGAAATCGGTTCTTATACGAACAAGTACATGGGGGCACTTTCAAGAGGAATGCTTCAAAGAAGCTTACTATGTGGTTTGTTAATCCGAAAACCAACCGTGCTTGTAATGGATGAGCCACACTATTCACTAGATCCAGAGGGGGGCTATGTGCTGAAGCAACTCTTTCGAGATCTCGCTAAAGAGGGACATACGATACTCCTATCCACCCATATTCTTAGTGTCGCCGAGGAAGTAAGCCAAGAGTTCACAATTATTTCACGAGGAGTGAAAGTAGCCGAGGGTACAGTTAAGGATTTACGCAGCCACATTGAGGGTGGTGTAACCTTAGAGGACTATTATATTTCGATACTGCGAGGGCGTGAGAAGGCTGACGACAGTTAGTACCTGGACTCTCATCCGATGGGAATACCACCGCCTTTTAAACCATATACGGAGGGCCTTTCGACAGCCAGCGTTTCTTATCGTTCAAATAATTTCCTTTGCTATTGTTGGGTTAGTACTGTTTCTTCTCTGGTTTATGATCTTTATACTTCCCGAAGAGATGCGGGCACCACTGTACTGGCTCTTTGTTGATAGTGGACTTCTAGGTCCCAACTCGATCCTTCTGGTATACGCCATTATTTCATTGATTGCGGTTCAACAAATATTCAAAGCGTTACTAGGCTGTCCTCTCGCTGAAGAAGTGGAACCCGCAGACATCGATATGATTCTCACCGCCCCGCTCAAGGCGCATTCTATCTTTTTCGCGAAATATACTCGTTCGATTCCGCGGCGCCTACTATTTTTCGTCTACGCGATTATTGCCTTTCTTCCGGTCATGGCATTTTTCAGCCTAGCATATGAGGTTCCTCTCGCCTTCTTTGCTATTGCGATTTTCGTGATGTTCCTTCTCGGTGAGGTGGGTGCTCTAGCAACCCATTCGCTTTATTGCATCCGTAAATCCGCTACTAAGCCCCGATTCTTCAGCCGGCTTTTCCGACTGACCTTCTACCTTTGTCTTTTCTTTAGCACACTTATCATCCTATCACCAGTGGTTCCTGTGGGAGGGCTAGGGTGGCCTCTTCCTGTTTTCGCCCTAGCTTACGTGTTAGTTGCACTCTGCTCGAATGGACAAATGGCCCCCTACTCCCCATTTGCACTAAATGTCATCTTGGTCTTTCTTATCATTCTCTATCCTGTTTGTTTGTATGTAGCTAGACATGTGACAAACGCTGCAGGTCCAGAGTTGTTTGAGGATGTCATCACTACAACGCAGCGGCGAGGTCCAGCAGTTGGCATCCTAAGCCGGATAGGCCTCTCCTTCCAGGGCGCTAGCTCACCTTTCCGGACCTTGATAATGAAAGATATTATTACAGGGCTTCGAAAACCTGGGAAGGCATTTTATTGGGCAGGAATCGCAGTAAACTACATCATAGTCGTCATCTTGGTTCTTTTGAGCCCTGTAATCCAGTTAGTCTTGCCATTACCCGAGGATACCTATGCCTTCGCGCCAACGCTTTATTCCCTGCTTCTGATTCTAATCACTCCCCTTCTAGCGATTACAGCCGCTGACCCTTTCCGTGGTGAACACGGTTCCCTCTATCTGATTCGACTCGCTCGTATTACTCCAATCAAAGTGGCAATTGGGAAATTTCTCATGTTTTTGGTTACACCAGTGTTGATAGCGATTCCCTTTGCATTTTACTTCGCAGTAATCCTTGGCAACCTTGGTCTTATCCTTGTTGCCCTAGCCATACTCCCACACGCTGTGATATTGTCTACGGCAATGGGAATCAGCCTAGGTAGCAGATACCCGTATGCAACCCAAACGCAAACACAAATCCCCGTTAGTCTCATGATTACCTATCCGGTTCTCTCATGGATAGTAATCGCCCCGGTCGCCATCCTACTTCTCGGTTTCTTCCAAGGAGGGATTGCCTTAATGTTAGTAGCATCACTTTTCATCAGTGGGTACTCAGTGGGACAAACCCTAATCCTGTTAGGACTGGCTGCCCGTGCATACATGCACATGGAATAACGCATTTAGACGCCTAAATTATTGGTTGGCATCATAGAACCGAATTAATATAATGGTACTGCTCCACTTGATGTCAATTGGTGACTGAGATGACTGCCAAGCATATCGTCCTCGATGGGAACACGTTAACCATCAATTCTGTTGTCGCCGTGGCACGCAACCTCTCGAAAGTCCGGCTGTCAAAAACGGCAGTGCAACTAGTTCGAAAAGCTGCAGACTACGTTCAAGAGTTAGTCGATGCAGGGAGTGTGGTCTACGGAGTCACAACAGGCTTTGGACCCTTCGCGAATGTCGTGATTCCAGATAACAAAGCTCGGGAGCTCCAGCGTAGCCTCTTGATCAGTCATGCTGCAGGCGTTGGGGAACCTCTACCGACAGAAATCGTCCGCGCCTCAATGTTACTCCGTGCCAACACCCTCGCAAAGGGGCACTCAGGCATCCGCCTCAAGACGCTTGAAACCCTGATCAAGTTCCTCAATGAAGGGGTTCACCCGATTATCCCCTCCAAGGGCTCTGTGGGAGCTAGTGGAGATCTCGCCCCACTTGCTCATATGGCCCTAGTCCTCATCGGCGAGGGACAAGCTGAGTATCGCGGGGAAATCCTTTCAGGAAAAGAAGCCCTTCAATGTGCTAGAATCATCCCAATCAGTCTTGACCGAAAGGAAGGAATCGCCCTTATCAACGGAACACAAGTGATGACCGCAATTGCGGCTCTTGCTATAGCGGATGCTCAGAAGTTAGTGGCGTCTGCAGAAATTGCTGCTGCCCTGAGTATTGAAGCCCTTGAAGGTGTGCAAGATGCCTTTGACCCACGTATCCACCAGCTCCGCCCGCATACGGGCCAACATAAGACTGCAGAAAATTTGTGCGCGCTTCTTCGAGGTAGCAACCTAGTTGTGTCTTCTCATCTCCGTGGGCAAGCCGTAGCGAAGGCGGCTCAACACCTACAAACGATAATAGAGCAGTACCCAACGAGGGATCGGTATGCGCTAACTACCCTTTTACAGAAAGTTGCTCATATTGTGCTGGAGCTAGACAGGCAATTGGCAGTAGAATCTAAAACTACTACAAAGCCACTTCAACAACAGCGTGCATCTCTGATAGCAGCAATGAAACAGCTCGGATTATCAGACACTGCCTTCGATGCAGCCTATGAGGCTGCTCGACAAACCCTCAAAGTACAAGATGCCTATTCTCTTCGCTGCACACCACAGGTACTGGGCGCGGTGAGGGATGCAATTGAGTATGCTGCTCAAGTGGTGACAACTGAAATAAATTCCGCAACGGATAACCCCCTTGTTTTTCCTGAAGACAAGACCTTTCTTTCAGGTGGGAACTTTCATGGCCAGCCCGTTGCCATTGCAATGGATTTGCTGGCGATGGCAGTGACTAGCATCGGTACAATTGCCGAACGCCGTATCGCTCGACTCGTCGACAACAACCTCAGCGACGGGCTTCCCCTCTTCCTTCTGCAGCCACCCTCGGAAAACCGTGGTGTTCATTATGGGTTAGGGCTAGCCCAAATTGTTGCGGCTGCCCTTGCAGCTGAATGCCAGACACTAGCTACACCAGCAAGTGTAACTACAATCCCTACGTCAGCTAACCAGGAGGATCACGTCAGTATGGGCACCATTGCAGCCCGGCAGGCCCAAGAAGTGGTGAATAACGTTGAACACATCATCGCGTGTGAACTCCTATGTGCTGCACAGGGTGTTGATATTCGTGCCCTCATAAAACAGGTAGCACTTGGTCATGGTACAAATATCGCATTTAAAGCGGTCCGAGAAGTTGTACCAAGGACCACGAGAGTAAGTGGTTTGGACCAAGATCGTATAACGCATGACGTCCTTGTTCACCGTGACATCGCCGCCTTATGGCAGGTGGTTCACAGTGGTAAGCTTCTCCGAGAAGTCAAGACAAAGATTTCTAGGTTTAACGCTTAAAATACTAAGCTAGGGGTCCAAGAAGGATTTTAGGTTCTCGCCATTCTTCACGAAGAATACTATAGAATGCCCCATCACACCACTTCCCTCTTATGAAGACTGCCTTGCGCCTCACACCTTCCTTAGTGAACCCCGCTTTCTCAAGAACCCGCTGCGAAGCTAGATTCTGCGGATTTGTTTCCGCTTGAATACGGACAATATCTCTGGTGAGAAACAAGAAATCCACGATAATTTGAACCGCCTCTGTGCAATACCCCTTATTCCTCTCCGATTGTAGCATTCGATACCCAATTACATAGTGCGGGCCCACGGGGGCAAACATAATCTGTCCAACTTTAGTCCCATCTTTCTTCTCAATAAAAAACCACTTCTCATTGGCAGGAAGCCCATCAAGCCATTTTGCTATTTCAGCATGTGTAACCTGTTCTATTGGCTCGAATTCGCCACCAAAGTCAGGGTTGTTCGCCCATTCCACGATTAAAGGTACATCCATTTGTTCCATGAGTCGCAAGTTGACAACACGCCCTTCTAGCATATCTTTCACTCACCATTATCATTCTGCGAATAAGCTGTGAAGGTAGATTTTTCCTTTACCCAAAGTTCCCCCATAATTCGTCGACGTGATTTCCAATACTCCTGGCACCTTCGTTGCGTATTCTATCCCCGTTTTCATTGCATTACGCACACTCTCTAACTTCAATCCTGTTACAATCACTTCGTAAATACACTTAACCTTCACAGAAATTTTGCTACCCTGAAGATGGGTCAGTTTTGGACAATAGGCATCATTAGTTGTGGCGACTGCGTCCTTATACACTTTCCCTCCAACCTTGGTTCCCGAGGCAGCAAATTTCCCGACAACAAAGGGGATAGACGCCACACCGGCAAGAGCCTGTTCCGCTGCCTCCAAGGCGGCTTCATCGGACTCTGCCAGAATCAAGAAGAACCCTCCTGCAACCCCCTTTGTAAGCCCAAACCGTCGTTCCACATGGAAGTATCCGTCCATCCGTGGTATCCTGAAGAGGTCTCTCCCAAACTCGCTGATTTTCTCCTCAAAGCCATCGCCGAAGGTCTGAATCATCGTCCCATCAATATCCACATAAGACTGCGCTAGATTTTGAGGTAACGCGTCAAAGACACTGGTTTTTGGATAAGGCACCACCCCTTTCCGGATTCTCACAATAAGCCAATGCGTTAGGCTCTCTAGCTTTCGATCGATGACCTGGATAATGAACCCCGGTCTTCCATCAGGAGTCTCCTCTGGCTTTGCTTCTGTTTCCAGCGATGCTTCACAGGGCGGAATAGTCGCTGAACGCCCAAGCCCTTTAGCTTCTAAGGCAGATTCCAGCGCCCACTTCCTATTAACCGAGGTGATGAGTAACCGACCGATCTTAGCGGAGAAGTACTCGCAAAACGTATCGTCGATGGGAACACCATTTATCTTCATAAGCAACCTCTCTTCTTGGTAGACCATTCTACAAGTCTACTTCTACAAAAGCTTGACTTTAAAGGATAGGCAGTCTTTTCTAAGAAAAGGTCTGATTGTTCGGCACGTGGAGGAAACCCTATTGCAAGAAATTACCAACCTCATCGAACAGAATGACGTGAAGAATGTCGCGCTGCAATTTATCGACCTTTCCGGAATCTTGCACTCACTCTGGATTCCGGTCGAGTATTTTCCGGATGTCGCTGAGAAAGGGACACACACAGATGGATCTTCAGTAGGGATGCTGGATGTGAGTAAAAGTGACCTGAAACTAAAGCCCGACCTCAGCACCTTCGTGGTTCTGCCACCCGAAATCTATCCGGAGCGGATTGCACGAGTGGTCTGTGACCTCTACGAACCCGAATCCGACAAGCCCTTTGAGCTATGTCCCCGGTTTGTCCTCAAAAACGCTCTCGAAAAGGTCAAGGAAACCCTAGGTCCCTCTGTAATGGCCTACACCGCGAGTGAAATAGAATTCTGGCTCTTCAACAAAGGCGACAACGGCGAAGTCACCTTCATCGATGATGGTGCATACTTGGCAACTCCCCCCAAAGACCGTGGCCTCGAATTCAAGCTAGAACTAGTAAAACACTTCAGAAGCATGGGCGTCAAGATAGAAAAATTTCATCACGAAGTCCCCCCGGGAAAGTCTGAATTCAACATTGCGTATTGTCCTGCGTTAAAGATGGCCGATACAGTCTACTTGGTGAGAATGCTCTTGAAGATTGTAGCAGACAAGCAAGGAATAATCGCCTCCTTTATGCCCAAGCCCTTCCACGGAGAGTATGGCGCTGGGCTGCACACCCACATTAGCGTTGTCGATGACGGGAAACGAAAAAACCTATTCGATGACCCGAAGGGAACGCATGGGCTAAGCAAGACAGCGTCACACTTCCTTGCAGGCATGTTATCACACGCGAAGGCACTAGCAGGCATAACAAATCCCTCTGCCAACTCCTACAAGCGGCTCGTACCGGGCTGGGAAGCTCCGGTCTACATATCCTGGGCGCGGTATAACCGGTCCACACTGGTTCGGGTTCCTCCTGGTCGAGGAATGGCAACACGGTTCGAATATCGACCCTCTGACGGAACCTGTAATTTCTACATTACGTATGCAGCGATGCTCCACGCTGGGCTTGACGGTATACGAAGAAAGCTTGAACCTCCAGCACCTGTAGAAGAGGACATCTACCACATGAGTGAGAGAGAACGCGCCGACAAAGGCATCGAAACACTCCCTGGGAGCCTAGGAGACGCTCTCCGTGTGCTGTCCGCAGATACCACTCTTCGAGATGCACTGGGTCACGCGTTCTTTGATAAATACTTGGAAATCAAGCTGAAGGAATGGAAGGAGTACAGTACGACCGTCCATCCCTGGGAGCGAAAGAGGTACCTACATATCTAAGCGGAAACTAGATGGTGTGGAAAAATGTCGATAATAGCAGATTTTGCCATAATAAACGCCAACGAGTTAGTAACGTTACAAGGTGCAAGCGACAAGCCCAAAGCCAAAGGGCAGATGCGGGAAATCGGGATTATTCCTGATGGTGCAGTAGCCGTCAGAGACGGAAAAATCATAGCCGTTGGATCCACGAGTGATGTGCTAGGCAAACTCGAGAAGGGCTTCGGAATCATAGACGCCTCAGGGAAACTCGTCACCCCGGGGCTCATTGACCCCCATGTTCACTTGATTTTCGCCGGATCGAGAGCCCACGAGCTAGAACAAATGTCGGTGGAAGGGGTTCCCTACTTGGAGATAAAGGAGCGGGGCGGCGGAATGCCTACAACCCTGAAGCAAACAGCAGAGATGAGTACTCAGGATACGATTCGGAAAACCGCCCGTATCCTTGATACAATGCTGATCCATGGCACAACGACTATCGAGGCGAAAAGCGGATACGAGATGACCTTTGAGGGCGAACTCAGGCAGCTGGAAATTATTCAAACCCTCCACAAAATTCACCCGATTGATTTGATATCCACCTTCTGCGCCCAAGGCATTCCCCCTGAATATGAAACCCGGACAGACGAGCTGACAGACGACATCGTAGACAGGTGGATCCCCGAAATCGGTAAAAGAAAGCTCGCAGAATATGCTGACGCCTTCTGTGAAAAGGGATACTTCAATCTAGACCAATCTAAACGGATGCTAGAAGCGGGACGAAAACATGGTATGAAACTCCGCATCCACGCGGACTGGCTTGTACACAGCGGAGGCGCCAAACTCGGTGCTGAGCTAGGCGTAGTTTCAGCTGATCACTTGATATTCACGCCTAAGGAAGATATCAAGGCACTAGTAAAGAGCGGAGCCATAGGAGTGTTCTTGCCAACTTCACCGTTCTGCTATGTGGGGGTGTACGCTAAGGCCAGAGAAATCATTGAAAGTGGGTTGCCTGTGGCCTTGGCAACAGATGTTAGCGCAGCAAATTGGTGTGAGTCTATGCAGATGATGCAAGCACTGGCAATTCTCCGAATGAAGATGACTGCAGCAGAAGCTCTCACAGCCGCCACAATCAATGCAGCTCATTCAATCGAACGGAGCCACGAGATAGGCTCACTAGAAGTAGGGAAGAATGCAGATATCGTGATTTTCGATGCTCTAGATCATCGGTATTTTGCATATCACTACGGCGTAAATCTGGCGGAGAAGATTTTCAAGAATGGCAGGTTAGTTGCTGAAAGAGGACGAAGAGTATCCTAGAGCCCTCCGAGTGCTCTTCTGCCTGAGTGCCATTGACAACATCTCGAACCTACATCCCTACCTAGCCTGCGTTCATGAGAGGTAATACTACGCTCTGTTTACGTTCTTCTTGGCTTTGAATACAAACAACCTTATATTATTATATAGGTGTTAAACCTAGGTAGGGATGGGAGGCGAAATTATCTCACTAGCAGCTCCTTTGCTACTGATGTTGCTCTTGCTACTACAGACTCCCAGTGTACCGTAGGAGGTTGACAAGCTGAACACCGAAGGAGATACTGGTTCTCTGAGAACGTGGAGACTATTTCTTGCTGAAAGAACAAAATCAATACTTGATGGCGTATTTGGTCTAGTTCTTGGATTAAGCGCTTTTGCTCTAACCGGTCTAACTATAAGTGGAATAACCGACATTTTTCTCTCCATCGCTTATTTCGCACTCATGTTCTTTTTGATTTGTTTCTTCTGGTGGGGTATTTCCAAATGGTTCGCCTTTACCGAACACAGCGATCCACTCATGGCAATAAACTTCCTATTCATCCTGTTCTTAGTGTTCATACCTGTTTCACTAAGGTTGATGTTGATTCCAGATCCAACAATTAGAGCGACAGGTGCCACGTTATTCCCAGTGAATGTGGGCTTACTTCTACTAAGTGCCATTTTAGCGAATGTGATAATTATTCGTCAAAGTAAGGAAATACCGGGCGAGGTAAAGAGGGACCTCAAACGCGGCTTAGCCGTATTTCCCCTCATGTTGGCGTTGTTTATTCTCTCCCTGTTTATTCCGGTTCACATTACTCTTCAAATGGTCGTCTTCGCACTCGCCCTGCCAGCCTTCGTCGGTGATTTGTCCTTCAGATTTATCTGTTGGTGGCTCATAATCATCTCAGTGCAAGTTTTTAGTAGTGTGGTAGGATATATCCAAGAAAAAAGGGCTCGTGGGTCAGAGGAGGAAGTGTCCACATCTGAAGAGTGGAGAAGAACTCTTACAAATAAGGCTCGTACCATCAGCGATGCGGCGTATGGACTCGCAATTGCACTTAGTGCCTTCTCTCTTACGACCTATGCGATTGGAGGAATGGGCGACATCGTTTTGATGCTTCTTTACTTTCTTCTTCCCTTCTTTTTGATCCTTTTGTGGTGGATAGAGTTGTATCGCTGTATTGGACTTGTATCGGTGTTCAATGCCCTCCTCCTTGCGGTTAACCTGCTACTAATTTTCTTCATCACCTTACTGCCATTTTCCATGCAGCTTGTACTCAGCTCAGATATCATGGCTAGATCTCTTGGCATGACCCTTTTTCCAATAAACATGCTATGCGCGAGTTTGGTCGCCTCCGTCGTTGTCGTCCTGTCTCTCAGGCGACGAACGGTTGACATACCAAAAGACGACCTGCTGGAACTCCAAAGGCTAGTTGTAGTCGGTCCTATTTTTGCTGCATTCTTTCTGATATCCCTCCTATTCCCCCCCATCGCCGTGGTTCCTCCTCCCCTGTCGGATATTCTCCCACCGCCTCTGAACACCCTTCCATTCAGGGTTGTGATTTGGTGGCTAAGCTTCCTTGCCTTCTTCTTCGTTGGAGGCATCATGGAGTTTGTAACGGAGCGGATTGCACGTCGAGAAGGGAGTTTGCAGAGACTGGTCAAAGCCAAGCCCGATAGCACATGAGTATAGCGTTCTTCTTGGTATTCTCACTATGCGTATGAGGAATCACCCAAGTGGAGAAAGTTTCTAAGAATGGCAGGTTAGTCACTGAAAGAGGGAGGCGTTGCTAGTGTAAGCACATTCTTCCTAATTCATGTAATAGGAGAACCTGATACCGGTTCTTTTTTGGTAGGAGATATACTTTCTAGAAAGGCGTAGGAGGGTAATCAATGCAGACTTGGCAGAGATACCTAATCATCTATGTTGTGTTGAGCCTCTTCACGGGGTTGTTGGTCACGGTTGCCTTAGCAGCGCTCCAGGTTCAATGGTCAATTGAAGAAATGACCTTCTTTGAAGCTACATTACGTGTATTACCCATCGGACTGGGATTGGGCTTCATAGTCTCAATCATCCTAACCGCTTGTTCCGCACTTTATGTACGATATTGATCTTGAGAAATCACCGTCATATGCAGAAATAATCGCAACTAAAGCCATAGAGTAGAAGTCGCTCGTATCCGATAGTCGATGTCCTGAGGTGTGAGGCAGGCCCTCAGAGATTGTAGAGAGCGTTCCATTTCCGAATACTTTTTGTAGAATATGTATTCCCATTCTGAGAAGGAGGGTTCCCTCATGGAACAGCTTCATACGTATTTGATAATCTATGTCGTGCTAAGTCTCTTCTGCGCCTTTCTCTTCGACCTGTTGATTGTACTTATAACCGCACCATCACTGGGATTTTCGCCCCCGTTGACTCCAGAGCAACAAATTCATATCTTCCTCGTTGCGCTACAGTGGTTGCCCCTATGTATTGGGCTTGGCTTCCTCTTGTCTCCACTCCTTGTGGTGTTGGGGAAAATATTTTATGGTTAAAACCAGCTCAGCATTGGACGATTCGAAGGAGGCTGAACGAGGTAAGCTACTTGTAGGAGTTCATTTATTTGGTAGATAGTCCTTCCATAATC
>JABXGV010000033.1 GCA_016550485.1 archaeon | reverse complement strand
CGGTTATTGACTTGGTTGGTCTGGAGATGACCGCCATCAAGCTTGCGCCGATTTCCCAGTGCAAGAATCTCAACACCTTGGATCTCCATGAAAATGCGCTAACATCCTTGGACTTAGAACCGCTCCGGGAATGCCCTGCCCTTGAGGATCTTCTTCTGAGCGAGAACCAGTTGGGGCAATTGGATCTTGCGCCGCTGGGGAACTGTACTAGCTTGCAGTATCTTGACCTTGAATCTAACCAGCTCGGCGAGCTGGACCTAAACCCACTACAGACCTGTTCTAGGCTCCACACCTTAGAGCTAGACGGGAACCTGATGCCGCGACTGGACCTTACGCCTTTACAACAGCTAAGTAGCCTCCACCGCCTAACCTTGGGAAGGAAGCTAGAACAAGTCAATCTGGAACCCCTCCAATTCTGCCCCGCCTTGGAGGAACTTGATGTGAGAGGTAACAAGTTCTCAGAATTGAGGGTCCCCCGCTTCCAGCATCTTATGCACCTCTACCTGCCCCGAAACAACCTGCCAAGGATAGATTTGAGCCAGCTTCAATATTCCCCGCACATTAAATTGATTGACCTGCGGGGAAACAAGCTTCGTGCAATCGACTTGACACCCCTAAAGGGGTGCCCCAACCTCAGAGGGCTGTACCTCAGTGGCAACAAGATACAAGCCATCGATCTTAAACCATTGGAGAGCTGTCCGAACCTACACACGCTAGACCTACTGGGGACTAGTGCCGAGAAGATCGATTTGGGACCTCTGCTAAGGACCAACCGGCTCCGACGTTTATTCATCGGTGGGTTGCGAATGCACACCATCGATCTGAGCCCCTTGAGAGACTGTACACAGCTGGAACGTCTCTACCTGAGGAAGTCCTTGAAAGAGGTGGATCTCTCCCCTTTGGTGAAATGTACTCTTTTAGAGGAGATAGACCTACGCTTCAATCAGTTACGAGAGGTTGATGTTTCGGTGGTTTTCAGCCTCCCTAACCTTGAGAAATTCAAGGTGGATGAAAACGTGGTTCTAACCGCTCAAAGCCACTTAAAGAATAGGGAAAAGCCTACAGCCATTAAGGGGTATCAAAAGAGAATCCAATGGCAATAGGACTTGATCTCCCTTGAATTCCCCTATTCAAGAAAGGCTTCTTTTCGCCGTTTCTTCAGGTTCCATACAAGGAGAGCTAGTAGAGTAACGATGATTCCGATTGCGAGTGCGATCAACCCTAGCTCCATGATGAGCTGAGGTGTGGATTGTGGTAGGGGGCGTATCTCTATGGTGACAGTGTCTTGAGCTTGGTTTCCGCAGACGTCGTGAAGGATTAGAGTCACTACTATGGTTCCAACTTGAGCTCCAGAGTAGTTGAAGGTGATGTTTGAGCCATTCCAAGGTGCCAGCTCATATGGGGTTTCGTTGACGAGGATGGTGTAATTCCAGGGGGTCTGGTCTGAGGCGTTCCAGGTGAAGGAGATGGTTGTCTGGTTTGCCCATACCCAGAAGTCGGATGGTCCAGATATCAGTGGGTTCTCTATGTCAGTCACGGAGTGACTGTAGAAGTAGGCTACGACGGCGTCGAGTTCTACGGTGTCACCATCTCGGTATTGGACTCTGACGTATCGCGCCATGCTGACCCCTGACCCTGTGAGGTCGAACTCGAGGGTTCCATTCCCGTGGCCAAGGGTCTTGAAGGGGCTTTGGAGACTGTTGGTGACTGATACCGTGTAGTTTGCTCCCTGGGCTACAACCTGGAGGTCAGCTCCTGGACCATCTATGATTTCCTCGTAGAGTCCCATGTCGAGGGTTAGGTATCCGTTCCCATAATCCAGGAAGACCTGCGCGTAGTTGCCGTCTGGTGCGCCCAGGGCATTTTCTCCCAAGAGGTACCATTGAGAGAGGCTCGGAACTATGGAATTTGCATAAGCGTCTCCTTTCACAATCACTATTTGTAGCCAGAGGATATGGGTTGTTCTGATACCGTGTTCATCGGTGACCTCTAGAGTAACATTGTAGCTACCCAGGCGCCAGAATTCTTCCTGCCAACTCCCAATGACATGGACGACTAGGTGCCCTGCTAAGGCTTCACTGCGCATCTGGGTACCATTGCGCCAGAGGTTCCAGTGGGTCCCCCCATGTACCTCCCAAGCTAGCAAGGTGTTATCCTGCCCCCATAGGAACTCCGTTTCCAGAGTAAGGGGTATTATTACGGGAGGGTTGGGAGACGTAACATTTAGCCATGTGGTGCTCATGGCATATCCACCTGGAAGGTTACACACGCAGACAGTGAGGTTGTATAATTCCTCGTCTAGCACAGGTGTGGTCCAGTTAAGAAGGTAGTTCTCACTGGGCCAGAGATCTGAGGCAGCAACAGCCCCATTAAGGTAAACGGTCCATGAGAAGGGGAGATATCCGAAGAGTTCCCAGGAGAGTTTTAAGGTTTCGTTCCAAATGAGGCTTAGCTCTTGCGGCTGGGAGGGTGTGATTAGTGGGGGTCCTGCAGGGTAAACTGTTACGTAGAAGTTATCTATGTACTCTAGATTTGTACCATTATAGAGGGATAGGGTAATGTTGTGTTTGCCTACCGTCAGGATGTTGAGATCCACGGAGATGGTTGCACCAGTCCACATCGATTCCGCGTATAGAGTACTGTTGACAGTGATGTTATAAAATAGGGGACTGAGGGTGGCGCCGCTCCACGCTATGGTGTTGCCTTCGTGGTCTAGGATGATACTTTGGGGGCCGTCACGCACGATGTAGTAGGATCCGATGGTGATGTTGAGGCTGTCCGTGGTGGCGTGCCCTTCTCCATCCTCTACCCAGAGGGTGAGGTTATGATTCCCCTCTGCTAGTGTTCCCAAGCTGAAGGTCAGGTTTGTGGGGCGCCACCACTTGTCAAAGGAAACCGTGCCGCTATCGATTTCTGTGTCATCCAGATATAGGGTATAAGGTCCCTCCATCCTCCGTTTGGGGCGGAAATTGTACCAAGCTTGCCATTGTACCTCTACATCATTTCCTGAGATGGTGAGGATATCCTGTGGTGTGCTAAGGATTGGACTTAGCCTGAACCGTTCTGCCCGGTAGACTCCCGCATCAGTAGGTAAGGTCAACTCCCAGACGATTTCGCCTGCATCGTTGACTTCAACAATTCTTGCGCTTCCCATAGCTCCGAAAGTTCCAAGACGGTTCCCATTAGGGAGCCTGTCCGCGTCACCAAAATAAGCTGCATAATAGTCGCTGGGGGCGGTCCAGGACCAGCTCTCGTTAGCGGTCATGGTGGCTTCATCGATGGTGATTTCAAGGATTCGGGACAATTCGTTGCCCGTGTAGAACTCGTTGTCGAAGAGGATGAAGGTGTTCTCATCGACCTGCTCGACGGAGTGGGCGTGGTGGAAGAGGCTGTCTGAGGGATCACCATTAAGGTCATACATAGCGAAGTCACCGTATTGACCTAAAGCCCAGAGAACCTCCCCGGTACCATGGTCAATCTTGTAGAAAGTGTTCAGGTTCCGGGGGTTGTAGTAGAATATGTCCTCTTCTTGGTCGAAGAATATAGTGTTCCCGTGATTCATGTCGCGGAGACTAGCTAGGTATTCGCCAGACCAGTTATCTGATGAGATGAATTCACTCGTATCTAGGGTCCAGATGAGCTGCCCATCCATCGTATACTCGTTGATGTTATCGAACAAGAATACGCTGTTATCCTCGATTATAGGGTTGAATTCGAGGGCAAAGATGGTGTCGTTAACCGCGTTGTATTCTAGTTCGTGGTGGCTTGGGATGTCGAGGAGGACTTCAGTGCCATCGTATATGTTCCATAACTTTGCCTGATCCATGCCATATTGACCGAGTACGGTTGTAGAGTTGAACATCTCAACGGCAAAGGCCATGGAGCTTTCCTTGATGAGGTTTCCCTCTATGTCAACGATGCTCGTATTTCGGGTCAGGTCAAGAGTATACGCTAACACGAAACCGATTATTCTTGTGTCATCAAATAGGGTGTATCCCTCGAAAGCATCACCCGTATACTCGATGTCCCAAAGCATCTTTCCCCCAATCGCCTGAGCCATGCTAGGGTTACTAGCCGAGGTTAATGCGAACATTGCCCCAGACTCTTGTCGCGTCGTTGTTGGCGGTTCGACGTGCGATCCCAGCCCATCCCGTAGTGGTAGTCCTAGAGGTTGGGGAGCAACATTTGTCGCCGCAGCGAGTAGAATGGTAACCAGCAGGAGCGTACTTGTTACAAGTCTCATCCCTAAATCAGTAGAGCTATCTGTTGAAAGTGCTCAAAAGCTTTAGCTAGATGATGAGTTTTTACACCAATTTATTACGTTTTTCGGAATAAAAAGGCGGAAAACCTCTTAATCTACTAGGGTTCATATTGTTAATTGGTCTGTAGCCCCGAGGTGGGATTCATTACCCGTGGAATCTGCTAGCATACCCTACACGACAAGCAGTGGAGAACGTCTCCAAAAGACCTTCTCAGTGGACTCGGAGATTATTCTACTCTCAGGTCTAGGAATTACTGCGATTGACCTTTCCCCCCTTACCTCGTGCACAAGGCTCAGGGAACTCCACATCACGTCCAACTGGCTTGAGTACATTGACTTGAGCCCTCTCCAGCATTGTACTAACCTGGAATTGCTCTCCCTGTCGCTGAACCGATTGTTGGAGGTGGATTTGTCTCCTCTAAGCCATTGCCAGGAGTTTATGTGGCTGAATCTTGAAAGGAATTGGCTGCAATCGGTAGATCTCTCTCCGCTGTTCTTGTGTCCTAAGTTCGCGGTATTCGAAGTTGATTATGATGTAGAGTTACGGGCGGATCCTGCGCTCCTGCAGGAGGAGGTCATCCCTGAGGGCCTGAGGGGCTTTCTGAGCCGGATTAAGGTGCAGGAAACAAGGGTTCCCTCAGCGTTCTTGGTACTGCGCGTGCAGCAGGTGATGGAGCTGTTTCAGCTGCTCCCCCTAGAACAGCTCGTGGAACTGCTTCGCTTCACCGATATTGAGACGTTCCAAGCGTGGCGTTCCAGTTTACCTGAGCATTTCCCTGTGGTTGTCGAGGCGAATGAGGTGCAAATCCACTCCGATAGATTGTCCGAAGAACTCCGTCGCGCCATCCTAGACAGCACCACGATTGGTCCAGTATCTTCGACCCACCAGACCGAAAAATCGTCGTCTACTGACCATCCGAGACTTGAGTTAGGTGTGGGTGTCGGCTTCAAGGCGCAGATATCGGAGGAAAGCCTGTTACAATGGGTGCGCGATGCTATGACATCTCATGAGGAGGGGCGCTGGCACCATGCCGCTGTTGAAGGATGGACCGTGCTCGAATCACTGCTCAGCGTGATATACCGGTCCTATTTCAAGGAGTCCAAACCACTACACATGTCGTATGCCCAGATGATTGAGTATCTGAATCCCCACTTTCCCAAGGGTCAAGTGGACGTGTCGTTGCTGGAACAGGCAACTAAACTTCGCAGCAGAATCTACCATGGGTTGGAGAAAGCAACATCGTCGATGGCTGAGCTGATAATCGAGGCAGCTTTGGAATTTTACTCCAAACTGGATGTACTGATGACTCAGGCTGAAGAACCCAGTAAACCCATTGAGAAACTTGTCACCCAGCAGGTTGAACCTAGGGTAACCAGACCCATCGTTGGTCGCGTTAGTGCCCCGCCCCCAAGAGCCCGTCAAACAGGCGAACAAGTTCTCACCACGCCCTGTTGTGGGGTACAATATTCCGTGGATGAGCTAGTAAAATGGGTGAGGTCCAAGGGTAGTTGCCCTGAGTGCCGAAGCCCTCTAATCATCCGTGGGGATCAGGTAGTAAAACTCTAGCGACTTGGATTGGAAAAGCTCTTATGCCGCCATAATAACCAGTATTCTAGCTATCCCTGCTCCTGGAGGCTCCATGCCCTTGGATGTCGTAATTTCCTATTCGACTCGACGGAAATTCCGCCGTGTCATATTCCACGACAAAATCAGTGAGGTAAAGCTCTCAGGGAAAGGGATAACCTCGATTGACCTGTCTCCCCTCAGGCACCTGCCATATCTTGAAGAGGTGTCTCTAGCAGACAACGAGATTGTTACCCTCTATTTGGTTCCGCTGAAGTTTTGCAAGAACCTGGCAAGATTGCATCTCCGGAAGAATAAGCTGAAAAGCATCGACCTCTCTCCTCTGCGCTTCTGTGAAAGCCTGCAGCTATTGGACCTAGAGAAGAACAAACTTGAAATGCTTGACATGACGCCCTTGTTCGAGTGCACTCAACTCCTCGTTTTTGATATTGACCGGGATGTGGAGCTGGTGGCTAACTCTCGCTACGAGGAGGCCTCAGTAGTTCCTCAGGGACTCAGCCAATTCCTTGACAGGATTACTTGGGTTGATGTTGATGAAATCATGGAGTTTCGGCTAGGTCGGCTACGGCTTGTACTGGAACTCTATGAGCTCTTACGTCTTGACCACCTAGTTGAGCTGCTACGCTTTCCTAATACCGAAGCCTTGGATATCTGGCTAGAAAACATACCTGACTCAGTTCCCTTGGAAATTAGGGGGGGTGAAGTGATTGCTCACTCTAGCGATATACCAGATGAGGTTGAGCAGTTTTTCAAAGTTGGTCGCGTGTTAATGGAACTGGAACCAACGACGGGGGAGGGTGAATCTGTTGATAGGGAACATGATCCAGGTGTCGGGGTGGTATATCGGAGGAAGCTGCATGAGCAGAGTATCTTCCAGCTGACGAAAGATGCTTTAGCCTCCTATGGTATAGGCCGGTGGCGTCATGCAGCCATAGAGGGCTGGACGGTTATCGAAGCGCTTCTTAGCGCTGAGTTTGAAAGACATTATCAGAGACCCAAGCCTATTGAAATGCCTTACACCAAGGTCATTCGTCACCTCAGAGCCCACCTTCCTTGGGATAAATTTTCTGAGGGTATGCTGTTGAAATCGCTCAAGGTGAGGGAAAGGATCTATCCCGCTTCACCGGATCCGAAGCCTGAAGAAGCAGAGAAGATCATCGCCGTGGCTTTACAACTGTGCCAGCATCTGGATGTGGGGCTTGATGAGTTGACACCTACAGGGGTCAGTCTTCTTAGGGTGGCTGCTACCAAACCATGCCCGATCTGTATAAAGCCTATGCGAGCAGGTCAAAGAACTGCCCGGTGTCCCAATTGTGGCGAATACTACCATTTAGAGCATTTAATGGATTATGTGAAGGCGAAGGGATATTGCCCGCTCTGCCTTAAACCTCTTGTTATCCGTAGAGGGGGCATCGAGATGCTGTAGTCGTCTGTGCAATATAGTGGCACAACTCATCATTATTGGCGAAGGGATAACACTGGGAAGGTATAATTAGGTGTTTCACCGTAGGGTTCTTGGTGCTTCCTAGCTTGATTTTAATTATTTCCAGCGTTGGAGGTAAAAAGTGATGGTATCAAGGAAGGTTCAGGATCTATTCTATAAGGGCATGGCCTATTTGGAGCTCAAGAGTATTCGGTGGGCAGTTGAGCATCTGCGCAAAGCCATTGAACTCGATCCGGACCATACACCGTCTCTGTACGCTCTGGGCAGGGCGCAATATAAGGTCGGGGACCTCGACCAGGCCATCGAGTGCTTCATGAGGGTGGTGACTCTCGAGCCAAAAGATCAATTCGCTTGGTTCGGATTAGCCGTAGCCCATCACGATGATGGGAGCTACAGAGAGGCTATTACCGCCTATAAACGGGGCTTGAAACTGAACCCCTACAACGAGATTGGCTGGCTCTGGCTCAGCGTCGCCCACCAGGAAAATCGGGAGTACCCCAAAGCCATCAAGGCCTGCCGGAAGGCCCTTGACCTGAACCCTGATAATCTGGATGGCTGGATCTTACTTGGAAGCATCTACCAGGAAATGAAGAATTACACTCAGGCCTTGGATGCGTACCAGAAGGCTCTTGCTCTCAATCCTGACAGCGCAAAGTCTTGGTCTGTGCTGGCGTCTCTACATGCTGACAAAGGGGAGCTAGCCCAGGCAATTGAGGCGTACCTTAACTCCCTTGCCATTGATCCCAGGGATGAGCGGGCCTGGTTCAACGTGGGCTCGATTCACCTCAAGACTGGTGACCTAGCTCAGGCTGTTGAATCCTTTGAGAAGGCTGCTGTCATTAATCCCAAGGATGAACGCTCCTGGTATGGCTTAGGTGTTGCACTACACGAGAAGGGGGATTACGCCGAGGCAATTGAAGCCTTCCAGAACGCGGTAACCCTCCGCGAAAAGTATACTCTGGCTTGGTTTAGGCTGGGGCTCGCATACCATTATGACGGCAACCTAGCTGAAGCCATCAAGGCCTACGAAGAGACGCTCAGACTTGACCCATTCAACACTTTAGCGAAAGAGGCACTAGTCCGTGCTAAAGAAGAATCAGAATAGAACCAGCCAAACAGACGCATCAAATGGACAAGACTACCTCCGGGCCTCGTCGACCACCGTATACGCATCAAATGGCTAGAGCACAGAGAGATACCAGAAATAGTGGAAGCACCCGTAGTGGAGGAAGCAGACACACCTACTATTGACACACCTACCCCAGATACCTCTCCAAGAGTCACGCCTACGTCTACTGACCGTAGGGCGAGCCCAAGCAGGTTTAGATGCATAAAATGTGGCGAGCTTATCACCACCGGAGGAGCATCATGTCCAAAGTGTGGAGAACCTCAGCGACGCTGTATGATTTGCCGCCAATTCATAGGGAAAGAAGAGCGATATCACCAATGCCCCCACTGCAAACAACTTGTCCATCGAGTTCACCTTCTAGAATGGCTAAAAGGTGAAAACTCCTGCCCTTACTGCAAACGCAAACTTCACATCACATTAAGCTAATAACAAAGGAGCGCGTAGAACAGTTGAGGTTTTGCTAGAATGGGTCAGAGTCGAGCTAGGCGCTTGGTAGCCATTGCGCGGGAGGCAACCAACCAACTGCTTACCTACCTAGATATCGGAGACCTAAGAAGAGCTGCAAAGGCGAGCATCAAGGCCGCTGAAGCCTATGTTACGCTGATGAAAGGCCTACCAGCAACGAGTAGAATAAAGCGTCTAGCTACAACCAGAGCTGAACTTCTAGTAACAGCAGCAAAGGTGCTGAAACAAGGAGACCGCCTCCCTCCTGACCTAGAGTATGCAATTCGGGATTTTGAATGGAAACCCGCGTCGCCACCGCAGATGCACCCACCTGCTGAGGACCCAGCGGAAGCCCGGTGGCTGGAGCTACGGCGGGTTGCTACACAGGCCTACCAGCGATTCCTAGAGGCACATCCGGATCGGCAGCACCTCACAGACCTGGCTCATAGCTTCCAGGGTCGTGATGCCAGCATGTGGCAGGTAGAGTTCTTGGAGGCGGCTGCCTTGTATTATCATGTGCGGGACCGTACCGCGTATGTAACTGGTACCGGTCGTCAGTCCTCCCGTGAGACCCTGTATGTTGGTGGGGGTCAGTGCCTAGAGCAGGCTCGTTTGCTGGTGGATTTGCTACGGTCGTTGAACCTCCAGGCGCATCTGCTCGCCTCGGAATTGCTCCGCCATGCCATCGTGGGGATTGAACTGAAGGCGATTCCAGGGGTTTTCCTTTCAGCGATGGCTCGTCTGAAGGGACAGCTGCTGCTACTGGTGGATACGACGTGTCAAAACTGCACCTTCGGGGAGCTACCCGATGAGGTCGTCGAAGCTAAGGGATCCTTCGATATCTGGCAGGTCAATGAGTAGTGACTACCTAGCAGGAGAGGTGAACCCTACACCCTCTCCCTCCTTTTTTCCAGCCTCCTACATCTAACAAAGACAAAATAATAAATGTGATTTCTCCTTGGTGAACTTACTTGTTTTGAAAAAAAGGGAAAGGGAGGTTGCTGTGAACCTTACCTAACGGAGACTCTGAGGCTTCGTTGGTGGTTTGGCTCCTGTTTATAGCCCTCCCTGGTTATATCCTATTGAAGTGAAAGAAACAGCGAAGTCATACCGACAATACAGGCAGGTAGTAGTAATATGTAACCAATGATGTCGAAGAAAAACGAGCAGAAGAAGCCGCCAGCGAGGATGAATAGGATGCCAGCTGCTAGGGTTACACCCATCTGACCTGTTTCGTTTCTAACGACAATCTTGCTCACACCGAACAGAATGAACACTACACCAATAAGTATCAAACCTACCATTTCTAAGAGAAGACCGATAGCCCAGAAGGGAGTAAGCCACATTGTAAATCCTACCGGATAGAACCAGATGAGAATCATTGT
>JABXGV010000032.1 GCA_016550485.1 archaeon | reverse complement strand
GTATTCGTCAGGAAACATGCTGGCAGGTATCCAACCGTCACCGAGTTCTCCCGCCATTTTCATCGTTTTGGGCGAGTTGGCTGCAATCCAGATCGGAGGGTTAGGCTCCTGAACCGGCCTTGGCTGAAGGAAGGCATCCTCGAGCGTGTAGTACTTCCCGTCATGGTTTGCCACTTCTTCGGTCCACAGTTTTCGGATAACCGCTACGGCGTCGCGTGTTCGTCCCAACGGCTTCTCTAGACCAATACCGAAGGGAAAGAGGTTCATGGCCTCACCGAGGCCCACACCAAGGATTGCCCGACCACCGGAGATGTGGTCACACGTGGTCACCATCTGAGCCAGCGCTGCGGGATGATGACGATAGGTGTCACCGACACAGGTCCCCAACTTTATGTTCTCAGTTTTGGTCGCAACAGCTGAAAGCGCGCACCAAGCCTCTAGGGCGTCCCATCGCTTGATACCAAACCCAACTGTGTGGTCTGGCATCCAAAAAGAGTCGAAGCCCATTTTCTCGACATACGTCGCGGTGTCAAGGATTCGATCCCAAGCGGAGGGGGTTGAGACGACTCCGAATTTTATTTTGTCTCCCATGATATTCTGCCGCCTAATCAAATCGTATAGCAGACATGGACGGTTCTTTCATAAAAGGTTGCGACTTGTTCCCATTTCTGGGGCTTGGGGTCTCCTGTGGACACTTCCCATCATCGAATGAACAACACATTTAATCAGTTGAATAGGCATACTGTTGTCTTCCATTTTACTGGAATAGCATCAAAAAAGGAAGAAGTGTGATGTACAAGACGATTCTGCTGAAGAAGGAGCCTGAGCACAAGATAGCCTGGCTGGTATTGAACCGACCGGACAAAATGAACGCAATTAATTCTCAACTCATGGATGAGATGTACCGAGTACTCCAAGAAATTGAGGATGACAAGGAGATTTGGGTGCTCATCGTGAGAGGCACCGGCGAGAAGGCGTTTTCTGCAGGTGCTGATCTGACATGGTTCGAGGGTATTACACCTACACATGCAAGAGACCTCGCCTCCAAGGGACACACACTCTTCACCCAGATTGAGAAGCTTCGACAGCCCGTAATTGCTGCGATAAATGGCTATGCGTTGGGTGGAGGCTGCGAGATTGCTCTAGCCTGTGACTTCCGTATAGCAGCGGAGCGAGCGAAGATTGGGCTGACCGAGGTGAATCTATCCCTGCTCCCAGCTGGAGGAGGAACCCAGCGATTGCCCCGCATCATCGGCATCGCCAAAGCCAAGGAAGCTATCATGTTCGGTAGACGTTACACTGCCAAGGAAGCGCTGGAACTAGGTTTGGTACACAAGGTGGTGCCTGATGGAAGCTTTGAAGAGGAGGTTCGGAGCTTTGCTCTGAAACTAGCGAGTCAGTCGCCTATTGCGGTGAAACTGGCGAAGCAGTGTATTAATCAGGGCACTCAGGTTCCCTTAGACGTTGGTCTTGAACTCGAAGCCCAAGCCTTCGGCACACTGTTCTCTACAAAAGATATCTTCGAAGGTATCGCTGCATTCCTTCAAAAGCGTAAACCTAAATATTCAGGTGAATAGCTCAATCGAGTCGCACCTACTTTGAAGGAGATAATGTTATGCCTTACATTACGGAGCAGCAGCGCTTGTCCGAGACAGTTGAATTAATTGATGTGCAGGGTTGGAAAAGCCCACGTACAACAGGTGTGCTTCTTGTACAAGGCGAGGACACCGCTATTGTGGAAACAGGTCACCCAAGCTGCGGCTCCCGCATTCTTACTGAACTAGAGAGGCGTAGCATTCCACGTGATAAGGTTCGGTATGTGTTTGTTACACACCGACACGGAGATCATTGTGGTGGTGCGACACCTCTTATTGAAGCACTTCCAGAAGCGGTCATAGCCGGTCACAGATACGCCCTATCCACGCTGCAGGACCCTGAACGCTTGAACGCAGGTGCACGGCAGCTTTTTGGGTCATTTGCTGAAGATATCAAGCCACTCCCCTCAAGGGCGAAAAAAAGAGAGTTGAATGGCGGCGAGGTAATCGACCTGGGGCAGGGTGTTGAAATCGAGGTTGTAAGCACTCCTGGACATACTTCAGATCACCTCGCATACTATGAACGGAAGTCGGGGACCCTCTATACTGGAGATGCAGCAGGACTTCTAGGTCCTCACCGGCATACGGTGGTTCCTACTGCGTTTCCTCCTTCATTCAGGTATGATGTCTACCGGGCGTCTTTAGAGCGGCTGAGGACGTACAATCCTGATTATCTGGTTTTTTCGCATTTTGGCGCGGTAACTGGTCCAGAAATAAATAGAACTTTAGACCATGCCCTAGAGACACTGGAGGTCTGGCGTGAAACTATTGTGAGTGCCTGGGAGGGGGAATCGTCAGAGACTGCAGTAGTGAAGGCTGTCAGAGACCGTTTCCTCCACGACATCGAGGTTTTTCCTGAAGAGTCCCGCCCCACAATAATCCAAGTTCTGGCAATGGGTTTCATGCGCAGCCTATTCCACACCAAACAATAGCGACTAACAAAGCAGTTTAGACGTGCAAGCTAGGCGCTTCTAGCTTTACTAATGGCTTCTAATCCGAGCCTGAAAGCCTCTAGGTTGGCTTCCTTTAACCTTCGAACCCGGGAGGATATTGTTTCTTCTAAATCCTCCTGTGAAAGCGGTATCAGCTGAGAGCCTATAAGGGCGCCCACCATCACTGTGTTCATTACTAGTGGGTCACCAGCTTTCGTTGCTAGCTCCACAGCGTCTAGCGTCCAGAGGTTTGCACAGAGCTTTCGCAATCGCGCTTCGACGTCAGCAACTGACGGATATTCCAGCTGACCAGTTAAAACCTCGGCAGGATAGATGGGACGTGTGTTCATAATGACGATGGTGTCGGGATTCAGGTAGGCGGCACCGACACGGAGCGCCTCGATGGGTTCAAACCCAAGGAGAGCATGAGCAGAGTGTCGAGGGATAAGGGGTCCTACCACCTCCTGGCTGATTCTGATGTGAGACATTACGGAGCCCCCTCGCTGTGCGGCCCCATAGGTTTCACCGATGATTGCTTTGAATCCTTTCGCTAGGGCTGTCCATGCTATGAGGCGTGATGACAACACATTCCCTTGACCACCAACGCCCGCGATGACTATGTTGATTGTTTTCACTGGGTTCACCTTCAGATTTCATGTATCGCCTTGTGAGGACAGACTTGCACGCAGACCCCACACCCATTGCACAATATTTCATCGATTCTAGCCTTGTTGAGTTCACTGTCCCAGACACAGGCTGGGCAATTGAATTGGACTGAGCACATCTTACACTTTTCGCCGATACACTTGTCTGTGTCAACTCTGAAGCGTGGGGCGGGTTTTCCTGACCGGATTCGCTCGCGGTTAGTAATGAGTGCGCATTCGCGGCGGAAGACTATTGCACTGCTGGTTGGTGTTGTAATAGCCTTGTAGACGGCGTCGATTGCTGCCTTGAGGTCAAAGGGGTCTATTACAGCTACGTCTTGGAATCCAATACTTTTCAGAAGCCCCCCAATCGGCACCCTAGTGGTTTCTTCTCCTATTGCGTTGTATCCTGTTCCAGGATGAGGCTGAAAGCCTGTCATGGC
>JABXGV010000031.1 GCA_016550485.1 archaeon | reverse complement strand
GGGAAGGGAACACCAAATTCGTACTCTTCTGTGACGAGGAGACCACTGATGCTTACTGGCGTACTGTAAATCGGACCGGGCATGGCGAAGAACAGGTAGACACCTGCGCCTCCACCGACGATAGCGACTATCAGTACAACTGCAAGGAGTTTTGTGTTTACCATGTGAGAAGCCTCCTAGGGAAACAGACTGTATCTTAAAGGGGTCTTCCCTTATAACCTAGTATTGTGGAGGCAGAGAGCTTCTACATGGCTATTCTCGCTGAATCACTGGGGGGTTATTGGAAGGCGGCCTTGACCTTTTCTCCGAGTTTCTGTCCCAGTTCGAAGCAGCGTTGGAGGTCCTCTTCTGTTGGCCGCCACTGAACGTCGAGTGGGTCGAGTACCTCACCGAACTTCATCGCCGTGAGCTGCTTGGTCAGGTCGCTGGTGGCGCCACCCCCCCAACCATAGGAGCCGAAGGCGACCCCTATCTTGTCGGCAGGGCGGAGGTGCTTTAGGTATGGCATGAAGGCTTGGGTGGGGTAGTAGGGATCCACGTTATAGGTCATAGCGCCGACGGCGATGGCTTTGGCTTCCATCGCTGCGCCTTGTATGCGGGTGAGGGGGTCTCGTTCGAGGTTGAAGATGTCGCAGGGTACGCCGGTGCTGGCGACGCCTTCTCGGATGGCGTAAGCCATCTTTTTCGTGGAGCCCCACACCGTCGAGTAGACGACGAGGGCTTGGGCTTTCTCGGGGTTGCTGGACCATCGTCGGTAGAGTTCGACGATTTTGCCGAGGTCCTTGCGCCAGATAGGCCCGTGTGAGGGGGCGATGATCTTGAGGGGGACGTCTTTTGTCTTTTCCAGGGCTTTGAGAACGGAGCGGGCATGCCAGCGTACGATGTAGCTATAGTAGGCACGGAGTGGCTCAAACCAGTCATCAATCTGGTCGGCAAAGCGATAGGGTGATGCGATTTGCATTCCGAAGGCGTCGTTACTGAAGAGGAGCTGGTCCTCGACCAGATAACTAATCATGGTCTCTGGCCAGTGAACCATGGGTATCGCGACAAACTGGAGTGTGCGTTTCCCAAGGCTCAGTGTTCCTCCGTCTTCAACAATCTTGTAGGGGAAATCTACTCCTGGATAGTTACTGCTGAGGTATTCTGCGCCCCGTTTAGAGGTGACAATCTTGGCTTTGGGCGCAATGTCGACCAACCGAGCATAGGAGTCTGAGTGGTCGGGTTCTACATGTTGACAGATGATGTAGTCAATTTTTGCGGGGTCTACGATGGTACGGATTCTGTCAAGCAGTTCCTCCGTGAAATGCGGCGCGACTGTGTCGACGAGTGTAACCTTCTCGTCAATGATCAAATAGGCGTTGTAGGTGCCGCCCCGTGGCGTCCAGAGCCCGTGGAAGTCTCTGAGCAGCCAATCTATGGCGCCTACCCAATACACGCCTTTAACAAGTTCAACTTTTTCCGTTGGCATTCAGGGAACCCTCCATGAATTATAAGAATACACTGCCCCTAATTTGAGGTTCCATATTTAATATCTATTCATCTTACTATGTCCTAGTATCTTGCAGGTGTTTTGGTGATGACGGATAAACCTTTGATGATGGTTCCGGGCCCAGTGGGTTGTCGTCCGAACGTGCTGGAGGCGCTGGCCGCCCAGCCGTTGCATCCGACGGACCCGCGCTACGTTGAGGTCTTTCGGCGAGTGTTTAAGGGTATGCGCGGAGTTTTTGGTGCTCCCAAAGGACAGCCGGTGATATTCAATGGGGGTGGGTTACTTGCCATGGAGGCTGCTTGCGCTAGCTTACTTGAGCCTGATGATGAGGTGTTGGTTGTTGATAATGGTTTCTTTGGTGAGATATTCATACAAATCATCAAGTGCCATGCTAAGCGTGTAACTGTCCTCATTACCTCTTTTGGTGATCGGGTTCCAACTGACAAGGTTGAAGCCGAACTGAGAAAGGGTAGGTTCAAGGCACTTGCTTTTAACCACGTTGAAACAAGTAGCGGGGTTAAAGCGCAAATCGAAGAGCTGGCAGCGGTTGCGCAAGCTCATGGAGCATTGACTTTAGTAGACGGCGTGTCCGCTGTGGGCGGTGAAGTCGTGGAGCAGAGGGCGTGGGGCGTGGACGTATACTGCGCTAGCACCCAGAAGGCATTGGCTGCGCCACCAGGGCTTGCCTTACTCATGTTGGGTTCCCGGGCTCTGGAAATACTTGAGAACCGGAAAACCCTGATAAAGGGATTTTATCTTGATTTGCGGAAATGGGTTGACTCGATGCGCTCCTATGAGGAGGGGGGTCCCCCGAGGTTGGTATCGACTCCATCGACTAACTTGGTGATGGCGCTAGCTACCTCCCTGGATGATATTGTTACAGAGGGGATATCGAATAGGATTCAGCGTCACCATAGAATCGCAGATGTAATGCGTAGTGGGCTTGTAGCTCATGGCTTCACCCTTGTACCCAAGCACTCCAGTTTCTTCGCTAATACCGTGACGGCAGCATACACACCTGAAGGAGCCCCTGCCAGCAACCTTGTCAAACAGATGGCTCAGCAGGGCGTGTTGATTGCACCAGGAATCGGAGAATACCGAGATCAACTCGTACGAATTGGCCACATGGGCGGCGTGACATTGGAGGACGTGAAAACAACCCTCCAAGCAATAGGTCAAACCATCACTCACTAATCGAAGCCTCTTCCAGCTCTTTCAATGAGCTGATGCCATCGCAGGTGGATCTGGAACAACTGTCGGAGATTACAGCTGAGACAGTGCTGAAGGAGCGGGGGATGCTGGAGGAGGGCAGTGGAGGCAGGGGTGCGGGAGGTTTTATAGAGTGGGGGGCGAAGGAGTAGTTGTGAAGCCTGAAGAGCAGAGAAGATTGGAAGAATACGTTGTCAAGGTCGCAGCGTCGGGTCACTACGAGGAGAAACGCCTACTCCGCACTATCAGGTTATTAGGCAAGGTTGGAGACGCCAGCGCGACTTCGACTATCCTTCGCTTACTGGAGAGCGACCCACCGTATACCATAAGAAGCAAGACGATTCAAATATTAACGACCATCGAGAACCCCAACGCCTTGGACACGTTGCTAGAGTCATTGGAGACGACCAGAAACGAGGTCGTCAGAGGGGGGGTTGTCCTCACCCTTCTCAAGACGAGGGGGAGCGCGGGGTTCGACCTCATCACGGAGCGAGTGCAGTGGGAGCAGATGCCGCAATTGGGAGGGTTGGCTCACCAGTTAGCGTATCAACTCGCCGAGCTGGGCTTGGAAGACCCGAGGGCCTTCGAGGTCCTCAGAGGGCGAATCATGGACGAGCAGGATAGAGGACGGGGCATCGCGCTAGAGGCGCTGCGAGAGGTACGTGACCCCCGCCTCAAGGATATCGCCGCCCAGCTCCGGGAACGGGCTGCCCAGAAATTCGCGGACGCCCCCGGCGTGGCGGCGCTAACGCCAGAAGAGAAGGCGAGAATGATCTACCTGGGAAAACCGCTACGCGAAGGGTCCATCAGTGGTCCACTGCTGCTGGTCCCCGCTGACGGCGTGACGGTCCTACATGGGGACGAGGTGCCATCGGAGGAAGAGATGGAGTATATAATGGGAGACCTCTACAAGGTCAGAGTCTACTGGGAGGGGATAGACTACGAGGAGGACGGTGATGGGTCCTGGTTTGAACCGATTCTGGAGACTAATCTGGGACTAATCTGGATTCACACCGAAGCCTCCTACGGCATCGCAGCTAAATACGACGTGGAGCAGAAGGCACGGCGGGGGTGCCGCCTCTTGTTGGAGGGGAGGCTCAGGGAGCCGGACAAGGTGGAAATCGAAGAGCGTGTACATCTCCCGGGGCGTCTCCCAGGGGGTCCCAGCCTCTACATCACCTAACCCGTTTCTTCCTCCACCGGATAAGTGAAATAATCCCGACCGAGAGCCCTAGCAGTATGGCTAATGAGTCGAAGCTTAGAATAGTTGAACTAGTTTCAGCGGTGCCTCCTCCATAGACAGCTAGTTGCTTAAAGGGGCGCTAGGTTAGGCGTTCTAGGAGTTTTCCCGGAGTGATTGGTAGAGTATTTCTCGGTCTTCCTTTGTTGCATGTTTTAGCTGCTCAACGAGGGATTGCTTCTCCTCTTCGGAGAGACTGGGAATCTTGTCGAGTTCTTGGCGGATTTCCGCTTCCAGGCTCAGGATCTCAGGTGCTGGGGGCTCTTCAGGTTCGGGGGGTTCTAGCGTGGGCTCGGCTGGTTCTACTGCTTCTATCTCCACTAGCCATGGGGGTAGTGTTGGCACGGGCGGTTCTAAGGGTTCAACTTCAGTTGGCTCAACTTCAGGTTCAACTGGTGTAATCGGTTCAGCTGGAGTCTCTGGCTCTGCCTCTGGTTCAGGCTCCACCTCAGGCTCCACCTCAGGCTCCACCTCAGGCTCCACCTCAGGCTCCACCTCAGGCTCCACCTCAGGCTCCACCTCAGGCTCCACCT
>JABXGV010000030.1 GCA_016550485.1 archaeon | reverse complement strand
GGGGGCCTTTCCCGTGGACGCCTTTCCATGTGGGATCGGTGAGCAGATTAATGATTTCCATGCCGTTGATTGAGACGGCTTGGGTAAATCCCTTGTCGAGAAAGGCTTTGATAGTTTGAGCAGTAGCTACGATGGGGACTTTAGTTTTCTGGGCGAGTTTGATGAAATAGTCCACCATAGTGCCTCCTCCAGGACCTTTGGCTGTGATGGCTTGAGTTCCTACGATGAAGAGGGGAGCGTCTGCTTTCCGTATCATCACTTCAATGACTTCGGGTTTCTTGAGGGTCTGAGCCTTTTCGGGTCCGCAGGTTTCTGCGGTTTGCCAGGGTTCGGCTCGCATCATTTTATTTTCCACCTCCATAGACCATGCGCTTGAGTAGCGTTGGGTCGGGTATGGGGCGTTCTTTCCATTTGTGTTCTTTCATCTGTGCTTCAATCTTCTTCTTGAGGGTGATGGGGATATCTGTCTTCGTGCGTATGTAGCGGTGGACGTCGTCGGGGAAGAATCCGTAGTAGCGTTCGTGGAGATCGATGTAGTGGCTTAACTTGATGGCGCGGCCTTTGCTTGTGTCGTTGGGGCGGAAACAGAGTTTGGCAGTCATGACCATACACTCCTCCATGGTTTCTACCGCGTAGAAGAGATGCTCTGGTCCTGGGGCAATCTGGACTTGCTCGCCAGTTCTGGCGTTGTATACCATCCAGTCTTCCGCTTTGTCAGCACGACCCAGCAGCATTCGGCGGTACTTGGTGCCATGGGGACCCACGATGACTGGAACACCGAGTCGCCAGAAGCCGGAGGCAATCGAGGCAGCTTTCTGGGACATCGCTCCCCAGCTGATACCGACTGCACCGACACGGTTTGTGATGTAGTCAGCGATTTCTTCGTAGTTGCCGCGGAGGTTGCGCTTCGCAAAGATGCTGGCAATTTTTATCGCGGCACCAGCAATGTGAGGGTTCGAGACACAAGAGCCTACGTTAACTACGCCTCCAGCTTCAAAGGCCCCAGAGCGTCGTTCGTAGATACTTTTACCCTCTTTGTCTTTCACTGTCCCTACGGTCATCGCAGCGCAGCCTGAAAGGAGAATGATGAAGCGGCGGTTCGCAAACTCCTCGCACATATCATGGATAGCTTTTCCATCGTCGGGGTAATTTGCGCACCCGACGTGGGCAATCACGCCGGGGATTTCCCCGAACACTACTGGTTGACCGACGGCACGGATTTCGGTGTCCTTGATGGCACCACGACCTGTTCGGACCATGTACGACTCGGTGGTCCATTGCTCCTTGCCTGCTGTTGTCATCCAGCTGTGTAACTCAAACCCGTTGGGACACGCTGATTCGCAACGAGCGCAACCGACGCATTCGGAGTAGATTTCCGCTAGTGGTTTTAAGTTACCACTTTGTGCGGCGAGTACAGCATCCACGATGGGGTAATTGTTGGGACAAGCTCGTACACACTCGTAGCATTGCCTGCACTTCTCAGCGAGCTCCTTGATTTTCCGTTTGCTTGGTAGTGAGCTTTTACCTTTCCGTTTGGGTTTCACTGCAAGTGCCGTTTTGACGACTATTTCGCCAGCCTTTTCAGGGTCACCTATGAATACCCCTGGCACTTTATACGATACCAAATCTGCGACGACGGCATCGACATCATCGTCGGTGCGGTCGATGAGTCCCATACAGGATTTATCACATGTTGCAATTAGTGGAGCTTTTACTTTCTGGGCGTGGAGGAGGATGTCCGTTCGGATACACTGTTCATCCACCACGATGACATCAGCAATCCCACTCCGGACGAAGCGAAGCTGCCATGAGATGGGACCGAGAACCTTAGCCTTGGAGGTGTGGCGGGTAAGATCCCAGGCGGTGCAGCAGATACCGGCGACATCGATTTTATCTTGAAGTCGGTGCTCTTCCGCGTAATCAGTGATGGCGGCAGCGGGTACCACGTTGTGGCCGATGCAGAGGATGACGGCCTTTGATTTGTCCACTGAGGCGATGCCGGCTTGTACGAGGGGGGCTTCGGGGTCTGCTTGTGGAAAGCCCATGGTGGCAATTTGCACCAAGTCGGCTATTTCCATCCCTACCTGATCAATCATGCCGGCGTGGAATGCCTTTGACTCGAAATCAATCCATGAGCCTTCTTGTCCTGTATGGACGGCGGAGAGGGTGTGCGTCAACTGGGTTTCACAGTAATCGATGACAGCTGAAGCGTCTTCTAGTGTTCGGGGTCGAATCCCGGTCACTAGCCGGGATACGGGCGCCTCAATGTCAACGCCTTCACCCTGTGTTAAGGGGAAGCGGGGACCGAATTCGTGGATTAAATGGTGTACCAGATGCCGGGCGTGAGCGAGGTGAGCAGCGCAACCGATGTTGCACGCGGCAAGCACGATACGCGCTGACTGCTCTCTGATGTTGAGCCCACATGCACCACGCTTCCCAGCGGTTAGGTCGCACTTGCCAAAGGTGCAGAGGCAGCAGAGCTGGCACAACGGCATGTAAGAGGGACTCCATCGGGTGAGGAGTTTATGATCCCAGCTTCGAAGAGTGGTAACATCGGGCATGGGAGTGGGTCCCATGGGTTCGTCCCACTCGTCGTCTATTACCTGACCGATACTTACCTCGACTTTTTCAAATCGTCCCAGTGCGGAGTCGAGGCGATCAGCCTTTATTCGGGCACGTTTTTGTTGTGTCAATTTTTCACGTCCCTTATTTGAAGTAATTTTTAGAGGAAATGATGCTGTCAGTATTGCGTGTTCTGCATTAAAGTCTTAGCGAAATGCGAATCTTTCCCGTTGGCATCGTTCGATTGGACAAAAGATGCGGACTTGATAATAATCCTTGGAGTTCTGAGCATCGTCGCTCCCCTAGTGTACAGTGTTGAAAATACACAATATTAAAGTTCACACTGTTAAGACGAATCTTGTCCCTATTTGAAGAGTGAATATCGTGCCAAAATCTTCTCCTTCTTCAAGCCGGAGTCCAAAGGGCTCTGCTAGTACGACCGATTCGGCTGTTACCGAGCGGATGAAGTCTGTAAAATATAAAATCGTTATCATGTCCGGAAAAGGCGGGGTCGGAAAATCCACCGTCGCCGTCAACCTAGCCACTGCCCTCGCAATGCGGGGTCACCAAGTAGGCATCCTCGATGCTGACATCCATGGTCCTGATATTCCGAAGATGCTGGGCGTCCAGGGTGAACGTATGATGGGCAGCGAAGCGGGTCTCACCCCAGTTCTTGGTCCCCTCAACATCCGCGTCGCGTCCATGGAGTTTCTAATCCAAGATCCTGATACGCCCATTATTTGGCGGGGACCCTTAAAGATGCGGGCTATCAGCGAACTTCTCTCGAATGTTATGTGGGGCGAATTGGACTTCCTTATCATCGACTTGCCACCGGGCACTGGTGATGAATCCCTGAGTGTCATGCAGCTACTACCCGACCTAGAAGGAGTAATTATTGTCGTTACTCCGCAGGAGGTCGCTCTCCTCGACTCCCGGAAAGCCGTAATGATGGTACGAAAGATGAAGCTTCCCGTTTTGGGCCTTATCGAGAATATGAGCGGCTTTTACTGCCCTCACTGTGGGAAGCGAACGGATATTTTTGGTTCCGGTGGAGGTCGCAACGCCGCGAAGGAGCTCAACCTCCGGTTCTTGGGTGCGCTGCCTTTCGATCACCGAGCCATGCAGCTCTCTGACGAAGGGAAACCATTCATCGCGGTGGCTCCTGATACCCCATTGGCAAAGGCCTTTGACAAGGTTGTTGAAAATTTGCTGCCACGGCTTGGTCACCGACGTACACAGTGAAGAAGGCCCACCGCCTATTGTTAAGTGTTAGCGCCCTCCAGTGGGTGCAGAGTCACCAGACTCGGTACTGATGGTGAGGGGGCGGTTCTCGGTTAGCGCGGTGACGACCTTCTTTCTCGCGGACTGTAGTAGTCGCCAGACTGTACCGCGGGATATTCCCATTCGTTTCCCTGCTTCTTCTTGGTCTAGGTCTTCTCCATCGACTAGGCGCATTGCTTCTAGCTCTGAAGCGTTTAGAAGGATTATATGGGGATTCTTAACTAAAGTCGGAGTGAAGGTGTTTGGTGTGGGTGGCTGCCCAAGGCTTACGGGCTTGGGTGGTCGTCCCCTGCCTCTCCATCTTCGTCGGTGCCGCATTGTTATTCAGTCTTGATTGCATCTTGGATACATTTATATATTTCTGTGCATTATCACAAAATGAATTTGTGCATACACACACAATTCACATAGGAGGCAAAAGTACAATGCAAAGACGAGGCGGTCGTGGCCGCCGACGGAACCAAGGCCCTTGGCCTGGAAATGGACCATTCTCGCATCTTCCCCCATGGGAACGACCAGGATGGAAGTATGGTCCTGGGAGCTGCTGGACCCTTTATCAACGAGGGCAGATTCAACCACCCCCCCAGGAAGCTGAGTCTGAGTTCCCACCAGCACAACTAGAACCGCGTGTTAGCCACTTCTGTGTACACTGCGGCACCGCTCTAGCAGTTGATGCCAATTTTTGCAGCCAATGCGGTGAACCAGTGAAGCGAATACGCTAGTCAGAGAAGGTAGCACATCACGTTCACATAAGCTATTCTAGGAATCGTGGTGCGCTAGCCTCTCCTCTATTTTCTCCCAGATACCCCTCAAGGCTTGTGTTAGCTTGTGCTTCGGTGCATAGACCACGACTGGTTTACCTGCGACCACAGCCTGTATCATCACGTCGTCAAAGGGGACACGGCCAATAACCTCTACACCATGTTCAGCACAGTAGGCTTCAACACCTTTTGTCTTCTGAAGGTTTAGATCGAACTTGTTAATTACCACCATCACTGGAATCTGAAAGTGGACAAACAGCTGCAGTGCCCGTTCCATATCATGGATAGCGGGGACCGTTGGTTCGACCACAACTATTCCTGCTGAGGCACCACTAATGGCTGCTATGGTAGAACAGGCAATACCTGGAGGACCATCTACAAGCAGCAGATCCTTCCCTTTCTCTTTTGCTAATTCTTTGGCAAGTTGCCGGACACGCGCAACTAGTTTCCCGGAGTTTGCTTCTCCAGGCAACAAGAGCGCGTGGGCCATTGGGCAATACTCGGTGGCTGAGGTGTAGATGTAACCGGAGAGAGAGTCCGTGAGTGTGACAGCGTCTACTGGACAAACGAGCTTGCACACACCGCATCCCTCGCATAAGATGGGGTCAACGATTAGCTCTTCGCTGATGGCGTCGAACCGACAGGATTCTTTACAGGCATAACATTCCGTGCATAACTCTGGGTCGATGGAGGCGACCTTTGAAGCGATGAAATCCTCTGTTTTCTCCACCTGCGGAGCGAGAAGCAGATGCAGGTTCGGTGCATCCACGTCACAATCGGATACCACATGATTAGCGGCAAGGGCAGCAAAGGCTGCGGTAAGGCTTGTTTTTCCCGTTCCGCCTTTCCCACTTACAATCACTAGTTCTTTCATTGAGTGAGCCTCCTTTGAATCTCGTGAAATAGGTTCTGAAACTTGGCTTTCCACTCTGGCATTCGTGTGACAAAGGGGATGCCTTCGGAGAAGAGTTCAGCGATGTCGCGGCTGTTAGGAATCTCTAGGAGTATGGGGATTTTCTCCTCCTCACAGTAGGAATAGACCTCTTGATCACCGATTCCGGCGCGGTTAACAATAACACCATGGG
Organism: archaeon; assembly: GCA_016550485.1. Classification (GTDB taxonomy): domain Archaea; phylum Asgardarchaeota; class Hermodarchaeia; order Hermodarchaeales; family Hermodarchaeaceae; genus YT-063. Next base: position 2,605 of record JABXGV010000030.1, on the reverse strand, counting down.
GAATTCCTAGACGTCGGATGACCTCCACCGCGAGTTTTAGGTCATGTAGCCCAAAGGGGGTTGGCTCGGTGACAAGTAGGCAGAAATCGCTTCCATGAACGGATTCGACTAATGGACAGGACACGCCTGGAGGGCAATCGAGGATAGTGATTTCCTTGTCTTTTTGAGCAGCCGCTTTGACGGCTTTAATGACAGGTACTACAAGGGCTTCTCCGACATCCAGTTGACCATAAACCACATCTATGCCGTGAGCTTGTCCGTGGTGGGTTACGCCGATTTGCCGGTTCTCCTCCACGATTGCCTCGTTTGGGCAGGCAATGACACAGCCTGCACAACCATAGCAGAGCTCGGGGAAGAACGTGATTCCCTTTTCACTAACGAAGATTGCGTTATTCGGGCAGAATTTTGCACATTCCTTTGTTCTTTTACATTTTGACTCATCGAAACGGGGAACCATGGTGGTGACTGGTTTCGTTTCAGTAACATCGAGTGAAAGCAGTGTGTGAACGTTGGGTTCGTCCGCATCACAATCTAGCAGTTGCACCTGCGTTTCCAGTGAAAGTGCTAGATTGACGGCGACGGTGGTCTTGCCAGTTCCCCCTTTTCCACTTGCAACAGCTAGAAACACATTATATCCTCCACAAATTTTGAATTCTGTTACAGAATTCCTGCGTCACTACTTGTGCCGGGCGTCTCGGCATCCCTCAGTTAATTCCCGTAACTCGTTTCGAGTGAAGGCAATGAGAACTTCCCCAAGCGTATTAGCTTGTGCCTGTAGCACTGCAACACCTGCTGCTTGGAAAATCCTGATGGCTCGTGGCCCCATACCAACCGTGATCACGACATCAGGCTTGAAGCTTAGAAGGATATTAGGAGGGCGTTCTCCTCCTCCGAAATGTGAACTAGTATTGTCTTTAAACTCCAGTTGCCAAATTCCTTCTTCGACTTCAGCGATGGCGAAGTAAGGTGCTCGCCCAAAATGGGGGGATATTGGGCTAGCTTCTCCCATTTTTTCTAGAACTGGTACTACAATCCGTTCCATCATGTTCATCACCTAGCTACCGTTTCTATCTCTGTCCTCTGCGGCCCATTCCACGACCCATTCCGCGACCCATCCCTCGCCCACCACCCATACCCGCATGTGCACGGGCTGTTGCGGACGAGGTAGCGGCAAGCTGACCAGACTTAAACATTTCAATTGCCGATCTTACCGTGCCACTAACTCCAACATAAACCGTGATTCCGGCAGCTGCTAGAGCATTGTAGGCATTGGGTCCAACATTTCCAGTTAACACAACTTTGCAGCCTTGTTCTGCGACGAATTGAGCGGCGCTGATTCCTGCGCCTCCACTTGCCATTGTGCCCGGGTTCATTGCGGCTTCGAAGGCAAGGGATTCTGAATCGACGAAGACGAATGTTGCACATCGTCCGAATCGTGGATCAATTGGTGCGTCCAATGAGGGCGCCTGTGCTGAAACACATACTTTCATATTTTTTCCTCCTAGGGAGTAGGATTATGTCTAGTGTGTGCCAAGCGGTGCAGGTCTGGGCTTTGACATTGCGGACAGTGCTGGGGGCGTCCAGTTCCAAAGGGTTCGTCCCAGTGATGGTGGCATCTGAAGCATTCGAAGTATCGTTTTGAGGGGAGTGTATATGTCCCACCTTCGATTCGCAACGATTTACCATTCGCTAGGGCGTCCGCCACTTTACTTCGTGCTGAGCGTAGGATGCGATGAAGCGTAGGCTGGGAGATCCCCAGTCGCTTCGCAGTTTGTACCTGAGAAAAGCCTATGTGGTCTGCGAGTCGGAGCGCCTCCAGTTCATCGACGGTGAGCACTACCTCTTCGAGGGCTGCAAGTGGGATTCCTCTGGGTTTGTAATAGGTTGCCCGTGGTTTTTCACTGACAAACCTGTGTTTTCTTGGCCTTGGCACGTTATGAATTTATATTCATAACCATTTAAACCTTTCCCAATCACAACAGAAACCCAGGGCAAAGTTCAAACACACAAATCCTTTTATCAACCTGCCCCTAGTTCCCGGTGGTGTAAGATGAGCCCGAAAACCCTACGCACCTTTCAGCGAGAAAAGATTGATGAAATCGCCTCCTTCTGGACAACTCAAAAAACCCGAAGGAAGACCGGGAGGGTAAATGCAATCTGCCTGTTCACAGGTCCCTCAAGAACTGGGAAAACAATGGCAGCCCAAGTCTTGGCGAAGAGGTTAGATTTACCTATGTACCGAATCGACTTGTCAGCAGTTGTGAGTAAATACATTGGCGAGACGGAGAAGAACCTGAACAAGCTGTTTGATGCTGCCGAAGTTTCTGATGTTATTCTGCTCTTCGACGAGGCTGACGCCCTCTTTGGAAAACGAAGTGAGGCGGGAGACGCTCATGACCGTTATGGGAACCTCTCTATTAGCTATCTCTTAGAGAGGATGGAACGCTCAAGAGGTTTGCTAATTTTAGCGGCTCAGAGTGGGAATAATCTTGACCCCGCTTTCATTAGACGAACACTCTTTATCATCAGGTTCCCCCACGCCTTTCTCACAAAGGAAGATGAAGACGATTGAGGTCATTCTCCTCGGACCCTTGGTGATAGCTGC
>JABXGV010000029.1 GCA_016550485.1 archaeon | reverse complement strand
GTGTTCCGGGATGGGTGTCTAGACGAGCAGGTGCTGTACAAGGGTGATACACTGACCTGTGAGCTAGATGATCCCAGCTGTCCCTCATGCAGTGGCTAAAAATCGGCGACATTACATCTAGGCTAGGCATTCAAGTACGAAAGCTGCCTAGTTACTAGGAAGGTGATTCGCTGTTAGGAGGCATCAGTATCTTGGGAGCGTCATCAAGTGATGCTAGGTTTCAAGTGGTAGAGGCACAGGCTGAGGATGCGCCTGGAATCTCTTCACTCTACCGTAGGGTGTGGCGTGAGTACGAAGGAGAGTTGCCTGCAGAATTGCTCGCTGCGCGACAGCCCTCATCAGACCTGGTCAAGGAGTGGCTCAAACGGGACACCTTTTTCATCGTGAAAATCGGTGATCGTGTCGTGGGAGTCGTTGGCTGCTCCCTTGCCCACGGAACCTGCTTGCTAAAACGCATGGTGGTAAATCCCAGATACCGTCGTCGGGGTCTTGGCACTGCTCTAACCAAGCACATAATAGCCTATGCAAGTTCAAATAATGCTCGAAAGGTATGGCTTGATACTCTCCCTAAACTGACGGCTGCGGTTGCTCTATACCGAAAGCATGGGTTTGTCAAGTGTGGACGATTGAGGAAGCATTATTGGGGCGAAGATGTTGAGCTTTATGAACTTATTCTCTCCTAGGAGGAACTTATCTTTCTTGTTGATTTTTACAAACTTGCTCTATAGCCGTTAAAGTAGCTAAAACCCTCATTTGCATCGACGAAAAATCGTATTCTAGATGGTGTTATGGTGACCTCATTGTCTAACTCTTGGGTAAGTGTACCCGTACAATCTAATCATCTGGGTTAATACATTATGAGAGGGCTTCTGATACCGAGGATTTGAGCATTCAATCCAAATATTATCCTTGCAAATCCTGTGTATCTCTTGTCTTCAGGTATCCACACCCCCCAACTCCTTAAATAAATTCCACAATAAGAATCGACATTGGTCAGAGGAGAGCTAGATGCTCGCAATCACTATCCCTGCTTACCTCCCAGATCCCACCAATGCCGAGAAGAATGCCCTATCTAATCTCTTTTTTCGTTTTGGGACGGCTCGGCGACGTGCCTATAGAATGCATCATCAAGGTGATCCCGTTTCGCTAATTGTAAAATGTATCCAGCAGGAGACTGGACTTAACGCCCGTTACGCAAAGGATGCCTATTACTCCATTAAAGACCTGCCTCCTTCAGGGGTTACTTTTGGTGGGAAGACTAACCAGCAACTACGCATGAAGCACAAAATCACAAAAGACGAATACCAAAGACGGCGCAACTCCATCATCTTGTCTCGTGGAGAAAAATCTAGAAAAGGTAACAATAACATTCGCCTTCTCCAACAAGGTAATGGCTTCAAGCTGAGGATTAGTCTGGGTATCCGGAAATGGATATATCCCTCACTATTCATACCCCGGAAATATCTTAACCGTTACCATCATCTTTTAGATGGTTCACGGGCCTACTTAGTCCTGATAAAGCGGCGCCCAAACAAAGGGGGATTCGATGTGAAGATTGTGGTGACCCTACCTCAGCGAATGAGGGAGCAGCCACGAACGATGGCGTTGGACATCAACTCTGGACACATCGACTTTGCTGTAATGGACAGACATTGCAACCTAGTTCAGGTAGGACGCTTCGACTGTTATGCGCTCCTCCACTCGTCTTCTGCCAAGCGGGAGCATCATCTCCACCAGCTAGTGGGACGTATCGTCTGCATAGCCAGACACTTTAACGCAAAGGTTGTAGTAGGGCGACTGAATACCGGGAGTTTTCGTTCCTGGAACCACCTAGCGAACCGGAGCATCAAACAGATGCCCCAATACCGATTCCGGCAAATCCTTAAGTACAAGCTGGCGCTTCAGGGAATTCCCGTCGAGGAACGTTCAGAGGCCTACACTTCGAAGGTGGGCCTCAAGCTGGCGCCCCTAATCGGTTTGGATGTGCATAAAGCGTCAGCAATCTTGTTTGCCTTGAAGGTCCTCGACTACTCGAGTTTCAAGGCCTTACGCTCATCAGCCTATGATGAGGTTCACCCACGTGGGGTCCGCGCAGATGAAGCCAATGGAAGGCAGAGCTCGAGACGAAGTGTGGGAGGCGGGCTTACCGCCCTGCCTAAGACTGCGGTCTGGGGTACAGTGATGCCGCCACCTGGCGGCGGAGGTCACCCGGCGACTCCAGGTAGCTGGGGGCTCTCCGGTTTTGCGGAGGGCTTGAAGCCGAACCTAGCACACAAGACCCTACGGATCAAGATATGCTAAGTTACGGCAACCTGGTGGACCCCCGGCACCGTCATTGAGGTATCGGGGGCGCCCTCACCAAACGGGTGATTGCCTACGCCAAGGATCACCAAGCAAGGAAGGTGTGGCTGGACACCATACCTATCCTCACAGAGGCGAAGGCGTTGTATAGGAAGCTTGGGTTCGTCCGGTGCGGGTACCTCAGGAGGCATCACTGGGGGGCTGATGCTGAGTTGTTTGAGCTGGTGTTACCCTAGCGGCGGCATCACGTTTGTCCTGTGAGATGCTAAGCCACGGATAGAGCTCCTTGAGCTGCTGGAGGGATTCGTCCACTTTCTCGCGTGGGTACTCGTAGGGGGGAAGTTTACTGCCAATGAAGTCGTCGTAGGCTTGCATGTCGAAATGCCCGTGACCGCACAAGAGAAAGAGGAGGGTCTTTTCCTCCCCGGTGTGTTTGCACTTGAGCGCTTCGTCGATCACGGCTTTGATGGCGTGGGCGGGTTCGGGGGCTGGGAGTATTCCTTCGGTTCTGGCAAAGAGCATGGCGGCTTCAAAACTCTCAACCTGGTTATAGGCACGAGCGTCCAGGACACCCTCATCCTTCAGTAGACAGAGGGTGGGGGCCATGCCGTGGTAGCGGAGTCCTCCGGCGTGAATTGGTGGCGGGATGAACATGTGTCCAAGGGTGTTCATCTTGATTAAGGGAGTAATGCGGGCGGTGTCTCCGTGGTCATAGATGTAGGGTCCCATAGTGACTGATGGGGCTGCGGTGGATTCGACGGCAAGGAATGCGACCTCCTTTGGTGCCTTGCCGGATACCGTGTCATAGTAGAAGGGCCAGTACATTCCCGAGAAGCTGCTCCCACCACCAATGCAGCCGGTGACGAGGTCAGGGTACTCGTCGATTTGGGCTAGTTGTTTCTGGATTTCGAGGCCAATGACGGTTTGGTGGAGTAGAACGTGATTGGCTACACTACCAATCGAGTACTTGGTTCCCTCGTTGGTGAGGGCATCTTCCACAGCTTCGCTGATGGCAATTCCTAGACTGCCTGAACAGTGGGCATCGGTTTCGAGGATTGCTTTACCCGCTTGTGTGCGCGGGCTGGGGCTGGGGAAGACCTCGGCGCCGAAGGCTTCCATGAGGACGCGCCGGTAGGGCTTCTGGAAATAGCTCGCCTTCACCATGTACACCGTCGTGTCGAGCCCAAAGTGGTTGCAGCTGAAGGCCAGGGCAGAGCCCCACTGGCCGGCACCGGTTTCGGTGGTGAGCCGCTCAACGCCTTCTTGCTTGGCGTAGTAGGCTTGGGCGATGGCGGTGTTGGGTTTGTGGCTGCCGGGTGGGCTGACCCCCTCATACTTGTAATAGATTTTAGCTGGAGTCTTCAAGGCGTTTTCCAGCTGGGTGGCACGGTACAAGGGGGTTGGCCGCCACAACCGATAGGCGTCCCGGACCGCCTCAGGGATCGTAATCCAGCGGTCCGTGCTGTCCTCCTGTTTTAGGCATTCACCAGCAAAGAGGACTGGTGGGAGTTTCACCGGTTCCTTGGTTTCAGGATGAATCATCGGAGGCAGTGGCTTGGGGAGGTCAGCTTGGATGTTATACCATTGCTTGGGGAGTTCTTCCTCACTCAAGAGGAGCTTCTTTGCAGACATAAAACATTCCTTCCTGTAGATGGGTGTGGGGTTCTCATCTGTTGGCTTTCAATGGGTGCTCATGACGGTGGGTTCGTTATGGCTGGTATACGCTCCTGCGGGGGTGGGGGAGGCTGGGCTGATGGTATACCAGGTGTGGTTTCCTTTCAGCTCCTTCCGTAGGAAGCCCATAGTCGCGAGTTCTTCGAGGTTGCGGCTCTCAAGGTCCCGTGGTCTCCTCGTGAGTTTACTGACTGCCTCCGCAGTTCCCTCTTGGAGCCTGAGAATGGCGAGTGCCGTGAATTTCAGGCGTGTCGGGAGCCGTAGCAGGGCAAGTGACGTGAGGGGGGCGGGGCGTTGGAGCCGTACGATTTGTTCCAGGATTTCCTGGTCATTTGTGCTGTTTGTTGGCATGTTGTTCCCTTCCGTTCATGAGGGCGAGAAATAGACAATGAAGCACATATTTATACTTTACTGTACAAACATGTACATTCAATTGGGCGGGCAAAAAGCACTACATTGATACACTGTTGTACAACATTGTACACTTAGGTTAGGTCCATGTGGAGCCAAATCCAGCCCTACTTCAAGGAATACCCCGCCCAACTCAAAGTCGCTCAACTCCTCTTCGAACGTGGCCTCCAAGTCCGGGAAGACGGGAAGGTTGTTAGTGGTGGCATCGAAATCCCCCACACCCAGATAGCCAAGGAGGTCGATGTTGACCGCCGCGCAGTGGATAGTACGGTTCAAACCATTCTCGCAAATGCCCGGTTAAAGAGGATCTACACCCACCTCAAGCAAGTAGTGCTGCTCCAAGAGGTGGCTCGAGAGTTTGGGCTCGGGGTAATCGAATTCGTGCCGGAGGATGCAGCGCAAGTCGGTATCATCTCAGATGTAGCGCGCATTGTATCAGAGAAGGATATTAGTATCCGACAAGCCCTCGCAGAAGACCCCGATCTCAGCGACCACCCAAAGCTTATCTTAATCATAGCAGGCGATATCCCACCCAACCTCATTAGTGAACTCAGGAAGCTACCCGGGGCAAGAAGCGTAACTGTGTACTAGAAAGAAACCGAGGAGCAACGGCGATGAGTGAACAGGAACTCCGGTTGAAAGTGAGCCTTGTATTCTGGCAGCTCTACGACACAGGGCTAGCCTACAATCCATTCCTTCACTCTGCTGAGGAGGACTCGATGCAGGGATTACTGCGAAAGGCAGGCTATGTCTTTCCCTATGAAAGCGAATCAGGTGCGCCTGAATATGTTTACGAGGATAGCTCTGGATATTCCGAGAAAGTGGAGTGGCTGGCATCCACTGCTCAGCAATACATGCCGTTAATAATCAACGTTGCCAGTGATACCTTTACTAGCTCCAGCGGCACCAACGGGTTCATCACAATCCAGGCACACCTCCACTACGGAGGGTGTCTCCTCTTTGACTGCAGACTCGAGTTTAACAAGGAGTACACGGTGTCCCAATTGGTGAGAGGCTCCTCCCCGGGGAATGTCCAGCTCCGTGAAAAAGGTATGTCGCTTTGGGAGTTCATGATTGGAGAACGGATGCGACTCATCAACATCCTCCGCAAGAGTTCATTAGTTACCAAATGCCGACAAAACGAGGACCTATTACAGACCATGCCATGGCATCACAACTGGATTATCCGGAAAACTGAGAACACCACACGGCAAGCCCTCGCTAACGATACCTGGCAAAAGGAGTTCCTCCCGGGGGGCAAATACTTCCGCCATGCGCTCGGTCTGACCCAGCGGTCGGATACTTGGCAAACCCTCTCCACCGAGTTCTTTGGCAAACAGCTAACGAACTGGAGCCCCTACGAGAACAGTATCGTCTACATCACAAATGCGGGGAACGTAATCGTCCCCAACAAGGCGTTGGTGAACCCTCAAGCCTTCAAGAACAAACTGGTCGACGTCATCTTTGGTTGTGAGATGGGGAATGTGCAACGATTCCTCAGCTTGAAGCACGTGACCAACATCTCCAAGGAGGCGATTCAGCTCCAACTTGCCATCCAGCAGCTCCATGAAAAGGAGTTGAACGAAGCGGCGCTCGCTGAGGAGATTCGTGACCTCGAAGAGGAATTCACGCGCATCTCGCTGGAAATCAGCGACGACCTGATGATTTTCAAGGTCCGCCGCCTGATGTTCACCTCAATACTCAAGCTGACCCTTTTTGTCGAGATGATCGAAGCGCTCCATGGCTTCGAATACCAAGAGGCGCTAGAAGGACTCCTATCGAAGATGCAGGAGGCCCTCAGCAGGGAGCGAGAGGTCTTAACCATGCGGCTCAGCCAGCAAGAAAGCACGATGCTCCGGAATCTTCAGTTAGTGTTCATCGTCACACTAGCCACAGAGATTATTGCCTTGTTCTTCTATGACCCTGCATCGCTAACATGGTCACTGGGTAGCCTCTTGTTCATCATATCTGTTGTGATTACCATTGCCCTCTACTTTGGAATACGGCTCACCCTCAGAAGAAGGAGCGAAAGAATGTTTAGTAGAGATTGAAGATGAAGATGTGAAAAATTATGCAGTTGTCTAAGGTAGCCAAACGAATCAAGCCATCAGCAACGCTTGCTATCAACGAGTTGATAACCCAACGACGACGGCAAGGCGAACAGATTCTCCACATGGGTTTTGGAGAATCACCGTTCCCGGTTCATCCTCTTGTTCGCAAGGCCTTATGTGAAAACGCGGGGCAAAAGAGCTACCTCGCAACCCAGGGTATCAAGCCCTTGAGAGAACAAATCTCAAAATTCTATGAGAAGGTGTTCAACCTTCAATATCCGGCTGAACAGATAGTTGTGGGTCCTGGAAGCAAGGTCTTGCTCTATGATGCCTTGGTGGCACTGGACGGGCCTCTTTTTCTCCCGGCTCCTTCCTGGGTGAGTTATCAACACCAAGCGAGATTATTGGGGAAGGAGGTGTATCATGTTAAAACTAGCCCAGAGGATTCCTATCGCCTCACCCCTGACGCCCTAGAACAGAGTCTTCAGCAGAATACGCCGAACCCCTGGGATCAGAAGGTCTTACTCCTGAATTATCCCTGCAATCCAACTGGGCATAGTTACTCAGCACAGCAGCTCAAGGCACTTGCAAAGGTAGCGAAAGACTACAACGTCATTGTCTTATCTGATGAGATATATGGGCTAGTCAGTTTCTCAGACCAAGAGCATCACAGCATTGCAGAATTCTACCGTGAAGGCACACTGGTCACAGGCGGGTTATCAAAGGACCGCTCTCTTGGGGGATTCCGTGTTGGAGTGATGCTGTTTCCCGAAGATGAGCAACCACTGGTGACCTCAATCTGCTCGATTGGCAGCGAAACATGGTCCTGTGTAGCTGCACCTGTTCAGTACGCCGCTATTCAAGCATATCAAACAACTCCGGCTATCCTTAATTTCATCTATGATTGCGCG
>JABXGV010000028.1 GCA_016550485.1 archaeon | reverse complement strand
TGAATCGGAATTTGATCCAATTGAAACCGGTTGATGTCAAACATTAGAAGCTGATTTGCAAGAAGCGGAGTGTTTCCAAGGATAATTCGAAGAGCTTCTTGAACTTGAAGATTTGCAATCACTCCCAACACTGTCGGATAAATGCCAACCGTAGCGCAAGTCGGTTGATCCTCATCAATACCACTAAAAACACATTCCAAGCATGCTGTTTTTCCAGGCAGGATTGTGGTCATATTCCCCACAGCTGAAAGAGCACCTGCAAATACGTAGGCAACATTCTGACGAATACAGGCTCTATTCAAAGCATATCGTGGTTTGAAACTATCTAATCCATCAATCACCACATCCATCCCCTCCACCACACGATCCGCTGTTGCTTCTGTTACTGAAAGTGCCAGAGCTTCGATGTTTACATCTGGATTCAGCATGTTCAACCGTTTCATCGCAACCTCAACTTTCGGTGTTCCGATATCATTGCTAGTGTACAATAATTGTCGCTGAAGATTGGACACCTCAACAATATCACGATCAACAACTCGAACTAAACCGACACCAAGAGAGGTCAACTGTCGAGCAGAGACACTGCCTAGCCCACCAATCCCAACGACTGCAATCCGCGATTGGCGAATTCGCTCCATTCCAGAAGCTCCAATTCCATCAAGAACACGAAAGCGACTATAGCGATCTTCAACAACCATGGTTGATAACCTCGTGACAATCATCAACTTTTGGATGGAAATAAGTTCCGTATTTACCTGCAAACAAATCGGATGAAAAATCGTATCAAAAATGTTAGTTCTAGATTAGCTGTCGTTCTTTGACCTTCCCGATGAACTTCTCGTAATCTCCTTTACTACAGGTGTAAATGAAATATTGTGTGCCACCTGTTTCCTTATCGAAGGTCAAATATAGAGTCGTTGGTCCACCACTCCACCGCTCATAACTATAGCCCACTAATTTGTCCACAGGAGAAGCATGCAAACGCTTCTTTTCCTTCTTGAAAGTTCCTTTCACCTCTAAGAAAATAAACTCCTTCTCTGTTAGGACTAATTCGCCCTTTGTCTTCTCTAACGTGTTAAAACCACTCTCGTCGCGAACTTCATAGGTTGCTTTAATAGAGATAATGGCTTTGGCACCTGAAAATAATTCATCAGTTGTCAACAAGGTCCACCAGAACAACACACGATTGCTAACCATTATAACTCTTCAGCACATTTCACAATTCCAAATGATACTCTCGTAGAAATCATGATGAAAAAGTTAATGAAGAAAGAATTTTGCAGAACCTAGCGGAGGAATGAGCTTATGGTAAAAGCTCTTGGATTAGTAACCGGAATATTATTCATAGTAGTTGGATTTGTTTGTCTAATTCTCGCAACGCTTCTTGCAGGGCTAGGATTACAGACCCAACTAATACTAATCCTGGGGTTAATTATCATTCTCATCGGATTCGTGTTAACCATTATTGCAATTATTGTCTACCTTTGTTACAAGTCACCTGTGTTAGTCATACCACGAGGGTGAAACCCGAAATCTGTTGCTAGATTCTCATGATTAACATAAATGCGACCAACAATGCGTAGATCGCAAGTGCTTCAGCCAACACGACCGGAACCATCGACTTACTAAAAATCCCAGGCTTCTTTGAAATCGCTCCAATCAACCCGGCACCAGCCCAACCGATGGCAATCCCAGCCATCAATGCACCTAGTCCAACCGTTGCAGCCGCTGCGACACCAACGAACGCTCCGATATCACCAATGGCATCAATCCGCATAATCAACATGAAAGAAGTTAACAAACCGTAAATCCCAAGAGCTTCAGCTAAAACAACCGCAACTAAGCCCTTGCTGAATGACTCAGGTGCTGCACGGATACCCGTGCACAATGCTTCACCAGAATAACCAATTCCTAGCCCACCCCCGAATCCTGCAACGCCTATGGCTAATCCTGCTCCAATAGCTAACCATCCTTGTGCCATTTGCATGGCTGACTCCACTTGCATGACCAACATAAAGCCCACTAACAATCCGTAGATTCCTAGGGCTTCCGCTAATACAACTGCTACAAGTCCTTTGCTGAAGGCGCTTGGTTCAGAGGAGATGGTTCGGGCAAGTGCGGCTCCAGCGTGTGCAATACCAAACCCTGCGCCAAAACATGCAAGACCGACTGCAAGGGCAGTTCCTAATGCCATTAATCCTTGGCTAAACTCTGATACTGTATCAATTCGCATTATCAGCATGAAACTCATTAACAGACCATAGATCCCGAGTGCCTCAGCCAGTACAACACTCACCAAGCCCTTCGAGAATACCTCTGGTGCCATGACAAGACTTCGGCTGAGGGCAGCACCAGCTAATGCAATTCCAATACCCCCGCCAATGGCAGCAAGACCAATAGCGGTACCAGCTGCAACGCCTGCAAAGCCTTGGCCAATTGCGGTGACTGTTTCGATACGCATGAGTAACATGAAACTTGATAGTAGTCCATAGATACCCAAAGCTTCAGCTAACACAACAGCAACTAATCCTTTACTAAAGATTTCAGGACTTTGAACAAGGCCTTCAGAAAGGGCAGCCCCAGCTTTGGCAATTCCCAAACCCGCACCAATAGCGGCGAAGCCAATACTAAGGGAAGCGCCAAGTGCTAGATATCCCGCGGCGATCACAGCGACGCTTTCAATGCGCATCAAGAGCATAAAACTCGCCAACAAGCCATAGATGCCCAAGGCTTCAGCCAGTACGACACTCACTAAGCCCTTACTGAAAGCTTCGGGTCTTTGTGCAAGACTTCGTGATAAGGAGGCACCTGCTGCAGCAATACCAACACCTGCACCCAACGCTGCGAGACCGATGGCGAGACCAGCACTAATGGCAACGAAAGATTGGGCTTCCAAAGTTACAGTATCAATGCGCATCAAGAGCATGAAACTAGTAAGCAACCCATAGATACCCAAGGCTTCAGCTAATACGACACTAACAAGACTTTTACTGAACGTATCAGGGGCGTGAACAATAGTACGTGACATACTGGCGCCTGCAGCTGCTATTCCGATACCAGCACCAACAGCAGCGAGGCCAATAGCCATGCCGGCACCAATTCCGACAAGTCCCTGACTTGTACCGATTAAAGCATCAATACTAATAGTGTCAATGCGCATGAGCAACATGAATCCGGCTAATAATCCGTAGATAGCAAGAGCTTCAGCTAATACGACTCCAATCAAACCTTTGCTAAAGACTTCAGGACGTTCACTGAGACTTTGCGAGAGGGCTTGACCCGCATGGGCAATCCCATATCCTGCGCCTATCCCAGCAACGCCAACAGCAATAGCGGCTGCCAAACCCATGTAACCTTGACCAATGGCTGTGGTTGTATCAATACGCATCAACAACATGAAGCTAGCTAACAGACCGTAAATGCCAAGGGCTTCAGCCAACACAACACTGACTAACCCTTTGCTAAAGGTTTCAGGAGCTTTAACGAGGGTTTTGTTAATCGCGGCTCCGGCCTTGGCAATACCGAATCCCGCACCAATCGCCGCAAGTCCGATTGCCAGACTTGCCGCTAATCCCACAAATCCTTGAGCAATTGCAGTAACCGATTCAATCCGCATGAGAAGCATGAAACTGGCAAGCAACCCATAGATGCCTAACGCTTCAGCAAGGACAACACTCACCAAACCCTTACTGAACACTTCAGGGCGTTCGACTAGACTCAGCGACAAGGCTGACCCTGCAAAAGCAATACCTATGCCTGCACCAAAGGCTGCAAATCCTACACCGATACTAGCTGCAATCGCAATGAATCCCTGGGCATCAAGAGTTACAGCCTCAATACGCATTAAGAGCATGAAGCTAGCTAACAGACCGTAAATGCCAAGGGCTTCAGCCAACACAACACTGACTAACCCTTTGCTAAAGGTTTCAGGGGATTCGACAAGGGCTTTACTTAAAGCACCACCAGCACCCGCTATGCCGATACCCGCACCGAGTCCAGCAATTCCGACGGCAAGACCTGCTCCGATCCCAACAAACCCTTGAGCCATCAATGTCGATGTTTCGATACGCATGAGGAGCATGAAGCTAGCTAACAAACCATAGATACCCAAGGCTTCCGCAAGGACAACACTTACCAAGCCTTTACTGAACACCTCGGGTCTTCTAGTCAAGGCGTCTGACAGGGAGGCTCCCGCAGACGCAATACCAATACCTGCACCTAGGGCAGCGAGACCTACTCCCAGGGCGGCAGCTATGGCTATGTATCCTTGTGCTAAGACCGTTATTTGGTCTATCCGCATGAGGAGCATGAAGCTAGCTAACAAACCATAGATACCCAACGCCTCCGCAAGGACCACACCAACTAACCCTTTGCTAAAGGATTCAGGTTTAATGACGAGGGCTTTATTGAGGGACGACCCCGTCTTGGAGATACCCATTCCAGCCCCAAGAGCAGCAAGACCAATTGCTAATCCAGCGGCAATAGCGACATAGCCTTGACCGACATTCATGGCAGATTCGATGCGCATCAGAAGCATGAAACTAGTGAGTAACCCATAGATTGCGAGGGCCTCAGCTAGCACCACGGAAACAAGGGCTTTGCTGAAGGTCTTTGGATCTGCAGCGGTGCCTGTAGCCATGGCACTGCCTGCACGGGCTATTCCGATACCAGCACCAATACAGGACAAACCAATGGCAAGTCCAGCGCCGAGAGCGACGAGTCCTTGGGCTTCATTAGCAATTGCACCCAGCCGCATGAGAAGCATGAAACTGGCGAGTAAGCCATAGATAGCGAGGGCCTCAGCTAGTACGACGGTAATCATACCTTTGCTGAAGGATTCAGGTTTTTCAGCGACGGCACTGACCATGGCACTTCCACTGAATCCGATGCCGATGGCAGCTCCTGCGGCGCCAAGTCCAGCAGCTAGAACTGCACCGAAGGCTGTGAAGACCTGACCAATGTTGAGGAGGAGTACCTGCATCATCGTTGGTCACGGATTATTTGGATGTAGTTGTCCAAGTGTGTGGGAGGGTGAGTGGTTTGTATTCGTAGCCAGTGCCTGCATAGAATTTCAGGAAGGCTTCGACCCAGTGGAGACGTAGGGTGTGAATGAAAGAAAGGAGGCCTTCCATGAGGAGGACAAAGACGGTGCCTAGAACGAGCATGCCTATGAACATGATGAGGCTAAGGCTTCCGTTACCAAGAGAGTCGAGAATATTGTGGATTGTGACAGCGCCTGTCAATCCAGCGAGGAAGATGAAGGTTTTAGCGAAGCCTGCGTGGGCCATGTTGAGTGCGAGGATTCGGGAGTAGCTGATGGTATTGCTGATGCTTTCGATGAGGTGTTCGAGGCCTTCCATAAAGCCATCCATGAAGCCGAAGAATATCATTCCACCGAGGAACATGACGAGGGCGGGGAGAATGAGGAAGAGCAACATTTCAATCATAGGCCAGGTCATGAAGTTGATGCCGTAGTAGAAGATCATGTAGGCGAGTCCCCAGAGGAAAAAGAGCCAGATGATGGGGCCAAAGATGGCGTGTTTGATGTCGCGGTGTCGGAGTTTGTTGATCGCGTCGAATCCGATAGCAATGGAGAGATGAATGAAGCCAATCATGATGCTGAGGACGAAGAGAAGCCAGGTGGGGCTCGAGACAGTGGCGGGTAGGTGTTCGGGCATTTCGAATGCGCTGAACCAGATGGGGGTGGGGTGACCATGGGGGAGGTAGTTGGCCCAGGTGTTATAGGGGCTCCAGGGGTCGAGGAACCAGTTAAGGCCACCATCAAAGTCGAAGAATCTGAAGAGAGCAACGAGGATGTCTTTCATGAAAATTCCGAAGGGGGAATATTTGAGATTCTGATAGGGGTAGACGGCCTCAGTTCCGACGTAGTAGTGGAAGCCGCTGATATCGATGCCAAGGAATTCGCCGTATAAGACGCCAAAGAATATCGAAAATATGGCAATGACGGCTATCAGTCCTGAGCCTTGGATGAAGTAGTTGACCATTTCACCCGCGTCAACTTTACGGCGTTTGGCAATCATTCCAATCATTGCAAAGAAAAGAAGCAGAATACCGTGACCGATGTCACCGAACATGAGTCCAAAAATAATCGGAAAACCAAGGGCCATGAACCAAGTGGGGTCAATTTCTGTGTGACTGGGGAAACCAAAGGCGTTCACGAGAGATTGGTAGGTTCCAATAGACTTGGGATTTTCTTGTTTAGTGGGAGGAGCGCTAGCCTCTTCTTCTGCGACCGCGCCTTCAAGGGGTCCAACTTCAGCGGGATGTTCTCCATGATGTACATCAACGTGTTCGTGCATTTCTAGCGCTATTGTGTCGGCGACTATTTCGGTGAATTTTTTTGCCTTCCTATTGGGGATCCACCCATACATGACGTAGGTGCGTTTGGTTTTACCAAACAGGGTCTTTGTTTCTTCGAGGGTGTGTTCGCGTTTAACGAGTTCTTCCCAGCCTAAGATGTCGCCCCGCTCCTCATCTGCAAGGGCTTCAATTTGTTTCTTGATTTCTTTTTTGGTCTTTTTATCTTCAGCAGCCTCTGCTTGGGCTAGTTTTTGGGTGAGATCGTTAAAATTATCCTCAATTGTTTTGAGGTTTTGTTCAATGGATTGAAAATAAGCTTCATCATAAACTGCTGGTACTTGCAGGGGGTCTTTCACTTTTCCTCCGCGATACACCTTCATGTCACTTATGAGAGTTGTAATACGTGATAGAAGGTTAGACAGGTAATAGTATCGTTCTGACGCCTCAACGGGTTCTAAGTCTTTTAGGCGTTTCTGTCCACTTTCTTTTATGTCAGAGAAATGTGCAAGTTTTGTACTGGCAATTAACCGAAGAGAGGAGTCAATTTCAGTATCTAGGACTAGGGCGGTGAAGCTACTCATTTTCGCTGGAAGCATTGGCGACAATTTTCCCACCATCACCGTTGTTTGTTTTTTTAGGTTGGAGATACACCAGTAACTCTGTGGGTAAAAAAGGCTTACTCTTATTACGGGTTATGAAACCTGCCTTGCCCATAAGATTTATTTGGGAACAGTAACTTAGCCAGGTTTGGTGAATACCATGGGGTATTTAGTTTGTTTCCAATAGCCCTTCGGTGACACCAGACGCCATCTCCTTTTCTGACAAGGTTTCTCTTTTACCGTGGATTTTCCATTTGAGAGAAGATACTCTTTCACTGAATAACTCTGGAGGATGGATCCGGTGACACCAAGTACAGAACGTCGAACACCTCATCTTCAACACACCCGTGATGTGGAGGCTAAAAAAGAACTCAAAATCTATAATACACTGACGAAACGAAAAGAACTGTTCAAATCACTTGAGCCCAAGAAAGTGCGTATGTATACTTGTGGGCTGACCGTGAATTACCTAATGCATATCGGTCATGCCCGGACCTACATCTTCTGGGATGTAGTTGAGCGACTCCTCAGACACCTCCAATATGAGGTTATCCATATCTCCAATGTGACCGATATCAGTGTCGATGATAACATATTGAAACGGGTTCGTGCTAGTGGCGAAGCCTTTCAACAACTCGTAACTCGGCATACTCGAGATTACTATAATGATCGGCGTCTCCTTGGCATCGCAGATCCGTACACGTATACGGTGGCAACACAATACATCCAAGAAATGATTGAATTGGTCCAACAATTGTTGGATAAAGGATACGCCTACGAAGCCGAGGATGGCATCTATTTCAGGATTAGTGCCTTTCCCAACTATGGACGCCTTGCCGGAATCAACCCTAATCAATTGAAGGCGGGTGCAAGTGGTCGAATCGACCAAGACGAATATGACAAAGAATCCGTTGGCGATTTTGTCCTCTGGAAACGGGCCAAACCGGATGAGCCCTTCTGGCACAGCCCATGGGGACCTGGTCGACCCGGATGGCACATTGAATGCAGTGCAATGTCCAAAAAATACCTTGGTGATACTATTGACATCTCAGGGGGCGGTGAAGACAACCTTTTCCCCCATCATGAAAATTCCATAGCCCAGAGTGAAGCTGCCAGCGGAAAACCCTATGTTCGCTACTGGATGCATGTTCGACACCTACAATTTGCAGGCGAAAAAATGTCAAAGTCCGTTGGAAACATTTTGACAGTTCGTGATGCAGTAGAACAATATAGTGCTGCAACTCTTCGCTTATTCCTCATCTCAACCCATTATCGGAAACCACTCACCTTCAAAGAGGAAGACCTCCAACGTACAAATTCACAATTGGATAGCCTTCGATATGTCCTCACTCGGCTTCACGCATTAAAAAGTGAACGAAAAAAGTCCTCACCAAGCGATGATATGTTATTGGCAGAGTTAGAGCAAGCAAGAAGCAAAATGGAAGCAGCACTCCTTGATGACTTCAATACCGGTCGAGCAGTCAACCAACTCTTTCGGTTTGTCAAGCATGTTAATCAGAAACTGGAAGCGTCCCAACTCATTAGTAATGATACGGTAGAACAATTACTCATCTTCTTTCATGAAATAGGGACTATTCTATTTGGCGACCTTTACACCCACGAAGTAGAACCCAAAACAGATTCTGTCATCGGTCAACTTGTGGAATTGCTTCTTCAGGAACGGGATCGCCTCCGCCAGAATCAGGAATATCAACAGGCAGATGCTATTCGCACAGCACTTCAAAGGATTGGATTTGAAATCGCAGATACTAAAACCAGTACCCAATG
>JABXGV010000338.1 GCA_016550485.1 archaeon | reverse complement strand
TCTCCCAAGCTCCAGAAGGTTTCCCACTGTTCAAAGGTGAGAATCTCGCTGCTATAGTAGGCCGTGACGTTGCAGCTTTCAGAGGCGTCACCGGGATTCTCAACGACAACCGTAATATCCACACAATACCCTTGGCCAACCACCGTCTTGGAATTCATGACGTTCGTGACGGCTAGATCATGTGTTGCGCGCGGAGTTATCGTTCCGTCGTCTATCTCTATGGAAATCCCCGGTGTCAAATACCCATAATGGGCAAGGCCACCTATTAGGTAGTAGTCCCCCGGAGGTGGCGGAGTATATTGCGCTCCATCAAAGTGGAACAGGTTCCATGTCAGTGATTCGGTGTATCCTGGAGGTACGCTGGTTAACCACTGATAAAAATACTTGTCCTGCGACCAGTAGCTGAAAAGGGAATAGGTGTAGTCGTAAAGATAGACATCGAAGACCTGCGAGTCTGGGAAAGAGCCACCATGTGTTGCCACCATGATAATGCTCAAATCT
This sequence comes from archaeon, assembly GCA_016550485.1. Lineage (GTDB taxonomy): Archaea > Asgardarchaeota > Hermodarchaeia > Hermodarchaeales > Hermodarchaeaceae > YT-063. The sequence continues at coordinate 2,690 of JABXGV010000338.1, read as the reverse complement.
TCTCCCAGAAGAGTGGTCTTGTTTTCGATATACATCTCTACTCCTGAGCCAATCGCCGGTATCCACGTAGACTCAGCGGGCGCCACAGCTGGCTTGTTGGACAATGCAATTAGACTAGTGGACAGAATTAACGTGGCTATTATTCCCGATACTGTTTTCTTCCTCACTCTAATCAACTATAACTATCTTGCAACTGTTATTTATCATCTATGGAACAGTCTTCATGCACGCAAAAGCTTTTATATGTGTAAGGTTATGTAGTCTTACGTAAGTGCTCGGAGTTTGTGGATATGAGTTTTCGGTTCGGCTATTTGACGCCGAAGCAGAGGAAGTACTGGGGTTTGCGGCGTAACGGTTTGACTCAGGCTGAGATCTCCAGAGAGATGGATGTTACTCGTCAGACCGTGAACAAGACCTTTAACGCCATTGATTCGAGGGTTTCTAAGGCCCTGTTGGAAGCTGCCGAGGTCAACAAGGTGGAGATAAGCCGGGTGGATCCGAAGAGAGGATTTCTCCTGGGCCGTTCACCCAGCTTGGGGATGGACGTGCTGGTAACCTTTTCGGATCGCAACGGCATTCTCGTCTGGTACCGGGGCGAGGGAGGCTGTTCAGAGTGCAGTTGGCTGAGCAGCTGCAAGCAGAAACTCTTGATGGAAGCGGAGGACAGGGGCATCCAGTTCCCAGAGGGAGCAGAGGATAGGGAGCCCTCCAAGCTTGCCGAAATCCTCTTCAAGAAAATCACGGAGGAGTAAGGATATGGAGCTTTGGAAGCACTTCATTGAGTGGTGCCGAAATCCGAGCATGATCAAGATCCGAAGGTTCAATCCCGGTATTACCATGGCCGCGTTGTTTAGAGGCACCATAGCAGGAGCGGTTTCCGGGGTCATTCACGGCGCGGTCACCCCGCTAATCATCAACATAGTGATCCACCGACCTTTCATGCATGGAGGTCATTTGGCGCGCTCGCTCGCTTACGTCATGAGGGACTACTTTGTAGTAGTCCCCATGAGTACTGTTTTTGGAGTGGTCTTTGGGGTGATTTTTGGATTGATATTTGTGGCTCTTTATGGCAGACTACCCGGAAAAACACCCGCGATTAAGGGCATCATGACTTCACTAATCTACTGGATCGCTATACCTCTGTGTCTAACGTTGCGGGCTTATCTACATGAGTGGGGGTTTGAAGGCCTCTATTTGCTTTTCGATCCAGATGGTTTTGAGATATGGGGGCTCATCGCGATAGAGCTGCCCCTCTCGATAATATGGGGATGGTTGCTGGGACGTTTCTGGGAAAGTGAGTGGTTGGGTAGACTCTGAAGGCATGCATTTCAGCCTCGCAACGTCATTTTAGAAGATTCGATAACACTCTTCTATGTTCTTGTGCTGGAGGCGCATGCGCACACTTATGCGTGCATGTGGTGCTGTAGGCTGCGGAATCGCAGAAGCCCTAACCTGCAAGATTCTCGTAGCTCGTGCCAAGGGGTCTCAAGAATTCATGCCTTTATGTATTCAGTTCTATATTACTCCAGTTTTTGGTTCCATAATGAAGGAAAGAAAGCGGATTCGCGGTTGTTTTGGCTGTGGGGTGTCCTTACACCTCTAAGGACTACACTACATCGAGAATACCATTTAGCATGCATACACACAGGATGCCTCTTATCTCAGCTCTCCTTGACAGCGCATTATAACTCATTTTTTCCTTTCTATGATCAGCTTGTCACCTTCGATTCTTATCAGAAGAGGTTCTCCCACTGTGAATGGAAATGAAGTGTCTTCAATCAAGTCTTTCCGAAGGTATATGCTGTGGCGGGAACCCGCTTTGTAGATCTTGGTTTTCGAACGGTTCACCATGATTTGTATTCCCGTCAACACCCTACGTAGAAGGTGTATTTAAGGTCTATACTGGGGTTTATACCGTGGTCTGAAAGGGTTTAAATATCGGTTTACACAAAAGTTTAAACCTTGGTGTAGACGAATGGGCGGGCCTACAGGGGTTCGGAAACTGCATGCAACTCAGCGTTTGGCGTCTGTTGCGAGATCACAACCAATTGCCCAACACAGCTCCTTGAAGGCTCCTGAAAGCTTCATCAATTTCATGAAAGGGAAACTCGAAAAGAATAGTAAAGGAGGACGTCCGCATTTCCTGAAGGTTCTGGCTACCCGACACAAGGACGTGGAAAGTGTGGTCTCAAATATCTTGGAGCTTGCCTGGATCAAGAACAGGTCTCTTGGCAGCGTAGCTCGGCGTTACAAAACGAGTTATCACACAATCTATAGGCTCCTACAAGACTTGGATCCCTGGAAAGAACAGCTCGTCGAGTATCTAGTACAGACCCCGCACAGAAGAAAAATCTTCTGCAATCCCCAGAAAGACAGCTCAGACTACGAAACTGTGCAGCAATACATTAACCGAGCGCACCGCGAAGAGGTTCTCGCATACAAGAATGTCCTCCGGGAAGCTGAGAAAGCCTGGAGAGACCTGGGCTGCAAAGACCCTAAGAACTGGACGGCAGACGAAGTAACAGCCTATCTTGCCACACTAACTCATGGTGCAGCAAGCGGCAGGCTAGATGCCATACGGGTAGTAGCTCCGCAAATCGCAAACAGATATTCAAAAGACTACGTAGGTGTAGGGCGCTACCGAGCGAAACTGAAGAAACACAAGAAGGATATGTTCTCTCAGGAAGTAG
>JABXGV010000337.1 GCA_016550485.1 archaeon | reverse complement strand
TTTAGCAGGGTTATACCACTGGTGAATGATATGTGGGTCCACATCCACGCTACACGGAGATCCCGGCGAAAGATGAACAATGTTCTAGGATAGGGCTCCGACATTTACGCACACGTCTACAAAGTGGTGGATAGATAAACTTGTCAAACCGCATCATCAATCTTCCCATTAAGGTATCTGACAAGGAAAGACGACAACAGTCAACGTTGAAAATCACGAATACGAAGAGAAGGATTACCCCTGATATCATACACAAAACAAGCTAGCAACAAAGTCGCAATAAGGATGGTGAGAAAGACGATTGGGTCATTTAGCGCCCAAGGAACTGTAAGTAATAGGACGACCACGACAGTAATCAAAATCGCGAGGTAAACGAAGAACAGTTTCGTCTTTAATCGCATTTCTCTTCAATTTAAGCCGGGTGAGCCATCCTTAAAAGTGTATTTTGTGCTGATTAAGGTATATTCCCGCTGAGGAGGCTGTATAATGGGCAAACAAGATATCGAACGAGCCATCGAAGCACTAAAACACCCTAACCGGGGCATCCGTGTCGAGGCCATCCGCGTCCTCATCGCCATCGGGGAACCCGCCATCAAGCCCCTCATCCCACTACTGAATGACCCCGAACACACCATAGCTGTTGGCGCGGCAGCAGCCCTAGGAGGCATCGGGGAACCCGCCATCAAGCCTCTAATAGACGAATTCGACGACCCCGAGACCCGAAACCTCTGCGCCGCCGTTCTAGCTATGATGGGCGAACCCGCCATCCCTGCCCTCATCGAGAAGATGAAGGACGCGGACAAAGACGTCATGAACCTTATCGCTCGTACACTTGAAAGAATGGGCGAACCTGCCGTTAATCCCCTCATCGAGCTTCTCCACGACAGCACCTACCGCTCCTTTGCCGCTTTCAGCCTAGGAGAAATCGGGGTACCCGCCATCCCCGCCCTAATAGAGACTCTCAGAAGCGAAGATAAGGAAATCCTAGCGCATTGTGCCACAGCCCTCGGACTAATCGGTGCACCCGCAGTCACCCCCCTCCTCCAAGCGCTCCATGACCAAGACCTCCAAGTAGGAGCCGCACTCGCTCTCATCCACATGGGCGACTCGGTCATCGCAGCCCTTAACAATGCCCTCGAAAGCGAGAAAGACGAAGTGGTCAGCAAGGTCATTAAACACATCATCAGGAAAATAGAGCAGGAGTAGGCAGAATAATGGTGGAAAAAGCAAGACCCACCTTCATCCTCGACGGCATGTTCGGCAGCCTAGCCCGATGGCTCCGGCTTCTCGGCTACGACACCATCTTCTGCAACGACTGGGTCGACGACGACATCCTCCTCGCCACCGGCGACCGCATCCTCCTCACCCGAGACAAGGAACTCATCACCCGCGCCCACCGCCGGGGACTCAAAGCCTTCAACCCCGGCTCCCGCCCCATCGCCGCCATGCTTCGCCGCCTCCAAGAATACCTCGGCATCACCTTCGTACTCAACCCCAGCACGAGCCGCTGCTCCCTCTGTAATGCCCGCCTCGCCCACGCACTACCCGAAGAAGTCAAGGAGCGGGTGCCACCCAGGTCCTTCCACCAGCACACTCTTTACTGGCAATGCACCAACCCGGACTGCCGACAAGTCTACTGGCAAGGACGCCACTGGCAACGAATACAAGCGACCTTAAATAAGATATAAGCCCAGCAAGGGATGGAGCACTGGTAATATGCTGCCTAAGTGTGCCGTGGTCCGTGAACCCGGAACACGCTTCCCGGATTGTATCTCTTCTCACCCCTTCCGTCATACGGTGGATAGGTCACGTGCCGTTGAACAGCATCGGACCTATTGTGTCGCCCTGATGGACCTGGGGTTGAAAATCTCCTATCTGGATGAAAGCCTTGCTGAGGCGTACCCCGATGCCTGCTTCGTCGAGGACACCGCCATCATCCACGGGGAGAAAGCTCTCATCGCCCGGTTTGCCCGTCAAAGCCGGCGGGGTGAAGAAGACCACGTAGCTGATGTACTCGGACAAGACCTTACACTGAACCAGGCGGAAGCCCCAGCCACCATTGAGGGCGGGGACGTGATCCATCTCCCCGACCGGTTGATTTGCGGCATCACCCAGCGCACAAACGAGGAAGGAGTAGACCAGCTCGAGGCCTTCCTCGGTGTCCCTGTCGACACCATCCTCGACCAGAGCATCGTGCACCTCAAAACCTACGTGACCTACCTGGGCCAAGACACGATGATTGCCACTAGGAAATTCGCGAAGCATCCAATTCTCCAGGGCTTCGAGGTCCTTGTCGTGCCTGATGAGGAGGCCTATGCCGCCAACACCCTCGCAGTCAAGGACAAGGTGCTCATGGCGGAAGGACACCCTAAAACGCAGGCAATGGTACAGGAGGCAGGTTTTGATGTATTATCCGTGGATGTGAGCGAGTTCGAAAAATGCGAGGGCGCCCTCACCTGCCTTTCTCTCCTGTACTAACCACCAAGAATAAGCAATCCGGTGTTTTCTGGTATCAAAATACTGGTGTCCATCTCATTTAAATTCGCTATTACTGGTATAAGAAATGCTACTGCAGGAGGCTTTCAAGCCTTCTCTGCAGGGGATCCAGTCTTGAGGAGAACTGGACACGAAAGACGAGATGAAAGCAAATGTCAGATGACAAACCACGACCAGTTATTGCACCACCTGATATGCATCCCCTGGTTGACAAGGTCACCGATAAGATGGGGAAGCTGTTTGCCACGATGAAGATGAATATCGGCACTGGCCGACGCACCATGGGCGGTGCCAACTACATGCTCATCGGCTTGGAAGCCCTAGGCGTGTATCTGAAGAAGGCGCTAGACGAAATCCTCGACCCCAACGGGCGAAATATCATTATGTACAAACTTGGCTGGGCCATTGGCAACGCCGAAGCGATACGATTGAAGCAACTGCTCGATTTGGAGCCGGGACCCGAACACCTGATTGCGGGACCAATCTTTGCTGCCCACGCGGGCTTTGTGTTCGTGAAATTCTTACCGGGAAGTAACCCGGTTCCCAATGAGGAATACCTGTTGTACTACGATCATCCGGGGAGTTTCGAGGCGGTGTACTGGAAAGAGAAATTCGGCATAAGTGACGAGCCGGTCTGCCACTTCGGCTCAGGCTATGCCGCCGGATGGTGCTCAGCCGCCATGGGCATCAATCTCACGGCGATTGAAACCCTCTGTGAAGCCAAAGGCGACCATACCTGCCGGTACGTCATGGTCCCCGACACTAGAGTACTGGAGTATCAAGAGCGTCTCGACGACTTCCGATAAGCAAACTCGTTGGATGTCACATACCCAGTAACCCGATAATCAGACATTCTCCGAAGTTCTGTTCAGAAACACAATAGGCTTCGGGGAATACATTCTTTTCGAGTGTTTTGGCGAATTGGGAGTTAGAACCTGAGATAGGATAGGAAGACATCTTCTGGGAAGATGCTTTCTAGCGTGTTAGCGATGGCTTTGCTGCATTGGATCTCACCAAAAGCACGGAGTACACTGGCGGGAATGAGCCCACTGACCACCTTCGACACTTGGAGAGCGTCGAGTACGATATCCGCGGCGGTGTCCACCGACTCGATTTGGAGCCGTCCGCGATTGGGAACTAGCTTGTACTTACCGGTGTTCCAAGAACATTGCTCGTCCTTGAGCTCAACGACGATACTTGCTTTGGCTGAGCTGGGAACGCTGATGCTGCGGCAATAGCCTTCAAAGTCGACCACCCGCATCATCATCGACCCAATGCTGTAGGACTGGACGTCTTCCGTGTATTTCATGAAATGGCGGACGGGCACGTCTTGGTCGGTGTACCATGTGGCTTGGCCTATATTCGGGAGATGTTTGTAGACAAGCTCGACGATGGCAGGAAAGACATCGTCAGTGGTGTACCGTGTAAACCCAACGGTACCCGCCACGTCTTCTCCCGCTTTTCGAAACCAGAACTTAACTGACCCAACAGGTTCTGAGCCCCGCTCAAGCAAGTACCCGAACGGGTCTCCCTCCTTGGCTTGTTTTTCCAAGAGGTGTTTCGGGAAGAAAAGGCGTGACCCAAAGCGGGCCATGGCTCGCTCCACTTGTGCTAACTTGTCCAGATCCTCGAGTCCTTGAATCTCCCTCGCCTCGATGTCGCTGGGCCCCTTTGTGGGTCTGAGATGCTCAGGCTTGAAGACATGTTTCATCCGTTTTTCAGCCAAGGTGTACCCGAATTTCTCATAGAAGAGCTGGTAGAAGGGGTCCAGAATCGACAACACCATCCCTCTTTCACGCATGGCTGGAAACGCCAGCTCGTATATCTTCCTGATCAATCCCCGTCGCCGGTAGGCAGGGTCGGTCGCTACACCACACACACAAGACGACCGAACGGGCTGCCCCCGTATTAGATTATTTTCACTGGCAAAGAAGTTCACCAGGGCAACAACCCTGTCGCCGTCGACGGCGACGAAGCCCCAGTCCTCGTTTTCTGGTGTGTGCCAGCGCTTCACCCAGTCTGCCTCTCTGGTTTCCCTATACGGCGTGGTCTGTTCGTGCGATTTCCACATCACTTTAATCGCGGAGTCCCGGTCCTCTTCGCGGGCTTCTCGAACTTCAATCATGAGTGCGCAGAAGACGAATCAACCTATATGAGAGTTTCGAATATCGACCAGACGGTTCGAGTTCCGAGGAGATGTCCCTTCTTAACATGCTATCGCGAGTCTAGCGCTGTGGAACTCCCTGTATCACTCAGAGTGCTCCTCGTCTTCTGTACCGTTTCCGTCGCGCCCCCGGGAACACCTTGCCGCAGTGATTGCACCTAGTTGCCATTGACTCGTTGTCTGCGCCACAGTAGATGCAGACGACTTTCCGGACGATGCGGACCCCACCAGGTCGAGATATCTGAGTGGGCGACCCAAACGCGGCAAGGAGCAGGAGCATTCGTTTCGCGACGAGATCGCGCTTCATATAACCGTTGAGATTCAGTAACACAGTTACCAGGACAACACCTGAGAGGATGATGATCACCCAAAAGCCCAAGGTCAGAACCATTGGAATCGGGCTTAGCCCTGCGAGTATGAAGGAGGAGAA
>JABXGV010000336.1 GCA_016550485.1 archaeon | reverse complement strand
TCAAAGCTATAGATAGATGATTATTGACAGTCTGGTCATTTAGATAAATCATATCATTCTTCGAGCGATTGGGCTAGTAGTTGACCACCTTCAGATAGGCCTATAGTGTTACGCCACTTTCTCCCGCGGAGTGTCCGTCTCATCTCTAGTAGCCCCGCGTCTCTCAGCACACAGAGATTGAATTTAACTGTACTCAACGGCATTCTCAGCTTACGTGAGAGAGCATCAGCTAGAGCAGAATAAGACTTCAGCGGATAGAAACTTAGAACCTTACGTGATTCTACAAGAAGATTCATCTGTTTTGTAGTTAACCTAGAACGGGCAAGCTGCAAAAATGCATCAACAAGCTGCAAAACTAGCTCTTCAGAAAGCGGCGTCGAACCCAAACTATCTAGACGTAGAGCCTGAGCGAAGGATTTCGCGGTCACCTCTGAGGTGGACAAAACAATTCCTGCCTTGTGTTGTCATATACGTCACCACCAAAGTTTGAGGATTTCGACTATCGGTTCTTATCAAGTGCTGTTTTTAAAACATTTTGGTCAAGAATAGTTACCTACTAATTAGCGTGCATTCTCATTCGACCCAGTTTCCCCCTAAAACCGCATACGATGTAGAATCAGTCATAGAGTTTCGGTATGAGGTTTTCTCTCCTTACAATGAATAATAAGTTCATATGAATTCTTGAGAGGATACATACGAGTATGCAAAGAATCTGTATTTGGAAACCTAAAATACGCCAAACACTAATTACCACCGTAGGACAACTTCATGATGTCATAGACAGTGAATACCCCACCCTGAAATACCTGCCCCAGTACAGCAGACTCTTAGCAGACGCAGAACGCCATTTAGCCCTTGTCGACACAGTAGGCAACACAAGCCACTTACAACGCGGTGCTCTGTCACAGCTAGCCCGTAAATATGGATTTACACCCCAGAGAACTTCGAAATTCCTCAGGCACGGAACCCGCCCACGCCTCTACTGGTTCATTCAACGTTGTATTTCTAAAACAGAAGCGCAAATAATCCTTGCAGAAATCTACCAAAGAAACTGTGAACTTCATTCCCTAGAAGATGTACTGCAGCGCCTCGCAACCTATTACACATACGAGTCTCTCGCTCAAGCAAAAGACCACACAAGCCGCCTAAAAAATGTCCAGAAATACTTTCTTTCCCTAAGACTCCTTGAGGAAGGAGGTCTCTACAAAATGGCTGCCAAAGTCCTCGAAACAAGCGCAGAATGTGTCAGATCTTGGTTCCACGAAAAGAGAAGGCCAGACCTAGTACACCTCGCTTGTCAAATACCACAAGAAACACCCAAACTGGGATACAAATGGCTACCAACAAAAATAGAGGTTGGACACGGGTTTCACCCAACTGGTTTCATCCAAGCGCCTGTCATCATAAGTAGCTGGCATCAAATCCAAGATGTGCTCAACCAACTCGTACCTCTGAAGAATAGGGAAATGCAGAGGTGGCAAAAACGCTTTGGTGAAATAAGCCAAGAACACTCATACGCCTACACACTAGGAATGCTGGTCAGTGATGCAGGCAAATATGGGAACTACACATCCACACGCCTAGACCTTAGATTAGCTAGGATTTACCATTGGAGTGAGCAGGTAGGCGAAGCTATGTGCTACTACCTTGGTCAACTCGGCATTCACGCTTACCGCAAAGACAACGACCCAAAAAACCACCGTTGGCAATCTCAAATGACCCCTCTACTAAGATGGGCAAAACAAAGCTGCCTTGGGCTTGAAACCTATCAAACCACAGCCCATAGCCAAATCAAAGCTGAATGGCTTCTCAAAGCGCCTCATGACATACGCCTTAAGTTCCTTCAAGGGCTAAGTGATGGAGACGGTTGGGCAAGTGTTAGTGCACAAAGAATTGGTATATCTAGTACTGTCAATGGAGATTTCATCCAAGAACTTCTCCAAACATTTGCAATCGAATCACGATTTACTATCCATGGAAGAAATGTGGAAATTAAAAAAGTAGCGAGCATCATTCGTTCAACAGAGCTACCATTCTTTCTACACGCAACAGGACGCCAAGCAAATGCTGAAAAAATCGCAAAAATGCTACGAATCAGAAAAACACAGAAAAGAAGACCAATATCCAGTACAACAATAGAGCACATAATGAGTCTACACAAAGAAGGGAACACCCCTGGTAGAATCGCCGAGATTCTCTATGACCAATACGGGCTCTCCTACCGCAATGAGAGCATACGAGTAATTATTAGAAGAAAAACCAAAGCCATTGAATCATAACCCAAGCCCTACTCTGCAAAACATTAAATAATCAAACAAGGAAAGACAGGCATCATTCAATCAAAGGAATAAGATACTATGGTTTACCTCATTGGTGAGGCGTTGCTTGGAAAAGACGCAGAAATCGCACATATCGATCTTGTAATCGGCTCCAAGGATGGTCCTGTTGGTGCTGCATTTGCTCAAGGTATGACGCACGTATCAGCTGGTCATTCTCCTCTCCTTGCTGTGATTCGACCCAATCTTCCACCTAAACCGCATACGATTATCATTCCGAAAGTCACGGTCAAAGATATGGGTGATGCGAGTAAGATTTTTGGGCCCGCCCAAGCCGCGGTTGCTAAGGCTGTGGCAGATGCTTTGGAGGAGGGGATTATTCCTAAGGATAAGGCTGATGATTGGGTCATCATTTGTAGTGTCTTCATCCACCCTGAAGCGAGGGATTACCAGAAGATTTTCCGATACAACTATTCCGCGACAAGGTTAGCACTAAAACGCGCGCTTGCTAAGTATCCGTCGCTCGATAAGATTCTTTATGATAAGGACCGTGCTACACATCCAATTATGGGGTTCCGTGTACCTCGGCTGTGGCGACCCCCCTACCTGCAAATCGCGTTAGATATCCCTAGCCTTGAGAAAGTGAAAAAGATTGTTCAGGCACTTCCACGTAGTGACAACCTGATTCTGGAAGCAGGTACACCCCTTATCAAACGTTACGGCACCGAAGTTCTCGGCGAAATACGTGAGATTGCAAAAAGCAAGTTCCTCGTTGCTGATTTGAAGACACTTGATGTAGGGGCTGTGGAAGTGGACTTAGCTTTCGACGAGACAGCAGATGCTGTAGTTGTTTCAGGGCTTGCGGCCAATGACACAATTGACAGATTTATTTACGAAACTGATCGCCTTGGTATTTACTCCTTCTTGGATATGATGAACGTTCCTGATGTCGTTGAGAAGTTGCAGAGCCTCAAAGCATTGCCTAATGTTGTAATACTTCATCGTGGTATTGATACGGAAGGTTCAGCAGCCCATCGGTGGGATATTGTGAAACAGGTCAAGACAACGTTCAAAGGGAAACGGCTTCTTGTGGCAGTAGCAGGTGGAATACGTCCAAACAACATCAGCGATGCTATCAAAGCAAAGGCCGACATCATTGTGGTGGGACGCTATATTACTCAGTCAAAGGACATTGAACGTTCCACTCGTGAATTCCTGTCTCAGATGCAAGGAGATATCGATCTTTTCCGAGTACACACAGAATAGTGCATCACACCCTATAGAATGTCTGAACCTCAAATGCAAAAGAAATTTCTTAGCATAGTAGAAGGATTTATTTGTGAATTTGAAGCGATAAGACAGCTGAAAGTAATCCATTTGTTGGATGTCTTGGAATCAAATGTCATCAATCAGACGACTTGTTCTTGATGTTTTAAAGCCTCATCAGCCTTCACTCGTTGATGTTGCTGCAATTGTTGGTAAAATCGAAGGAGTTCGTGGTGTTAACGTTACTCTCGTAGAAGTAGATTCGCACACTGAATCTATCAAAGTCACCGTTGAAGGTGATGGTCTTGACTTTGAACAAATTAAGAGTGCTCTTGAAGCTTGTGGGGCTTCGTTGCACTCTATCGATCAAGTTGTGGCGGGTCGCACTGTCATCGAGGAAGTACGTACACACCAAGAAAACGGTGGATAGACTCATAGCTCCTCTTTAGCTGTGGGCTATCTAGTCTGCGTTTTCTATCACTCCTCAATCCAACTACTATTGCATTTAGTTCCCTAGATAGCAGAAGAGTCTGCATCCGATTGAAGTGCTAAATTAGTTTGTTCTTTTCGTTTTTTTCTCTTTTTTACGTAGAAGCTGTTCTCGAGCTTGTTGTGCGGTATCATATCGAATGTGACGTGAAACATCGACTTGAAATGTTTTATTACACCTGAGACATCTCTTACGTGCTCTTAGTGATTTCGCCCGCCATTCATATACTTGGACGAGATGGCACTTGGGACAGTCTACGATCAAAAACTTGCTCATACGCCATTTCTCCGGAATGACTCTCGATTAGTCACCAATCCAGCGATATCTTCCATTAGTTGTTCGGAAGATAAATCCTTGAGCCATTAGTCGTTCAAGCGCTTCCTCAACCTGTCCAGTAACTGCTTTTTCTAATCCTAATTCAACCATAAGGCTTGCAAGTGTAACTGGTGTTTTGGCATTGCGGATGATTTCACCTAAACGCTTTGCGAGGGCTGTAGAGTTATGCGCAATAGTCAACTCGGTTTGTGTGGTTGTCGCTGTTACTAAATGAATTTTCCACGGTTTTGGGCACACGAGCCGACCAGCACGTACAAGTGCCTCTATTTGTCGTGAAACCCAAAGCCAAGAAAGTCCTGCTTTTTCACACTCCTTCTTGAATAGTTGAAGATTGGCAGCAGCAAATCCTGCGTGTATACGGAGCAGCCTATTCAACAGCCGTTGCTGTGAAGGATGAACTGAATCAACCTCGTTCTCCTGTATCTCTTCTTGTTCTCTAGTTACACAAGGTACAAGCTCGGCAACTTGAATGCGACTTTGTTCTACTGCTGTAACAAACTCTTCATGATGTTTACCTGTTCGGTAGTATCTAACACGGGCAATTGCATCACTCTTGTCTCTGATATATTGGGCTCTTAATGGTTCTACTCTGAATATCCGATGGCAGTGCAGGCAGAGCCTAAGGAGATGCTGAGTAGGTGTGTGTACATAACTCGAGCAGTGCGGGCATCGAGATATTAAATACCCATTTGGCGCCATTAAGATGCACATTCGCAAAAATTCATATTAGGCTTTCGTAATAGGGTACCATGGGAACAATACAATGAGTCATGGACTTGACCGCTTTATCAAACGGAAGGAGCGAAAGGAGCAAGCCGCAGAGGAGCAAGCCGCAGAGGAGCAAGCCGCAGAGGAGCAAGCCGCAGAGGAGCAAGCCGCAGAGGAGCAAGTTGCGAAGTTTGATGCTCAAGGAACCGCAAACCGAGATTGGTGGGCTATTCTTCAAGAAACAGTGAAGAGTATGATTCTATTTCCCAATCAGCTTGCCTACACGCGAAAACATATCCTTCCAAAGAATAAGTCCATTACACCAGAGGAGTTAGCAACTCAGCTAGACATTCCTCTTGGAGTGGCTCTTGTGATATTAGACAGTCTTCGTACTGAATAATAAAAAGATGTCACTTCACTAGCTGATTTTTTATATTTCCCGTGCCGTACTCCAGAGATATAGGAAGTATGTGCTAGCAAGGTCGGCTAATTCAGTGTGTTTAGACCAGATGGCAAGTGATTCTACACCAGATGTAAGAACAATAATAGCCTCCTTGCCATCTATCACAGCCCCTCCTCCATAAATCGTCTCTCGAAAACGCCCCTCTCCAACAGCCGAAATCAAACGTTTCACTTTATCATTAAGAGTTCGCTCGGAAACTAATATCTGGATTTTCACACCACGATCACGAAGGTGCATCAATGTCGGACTAATAAAATCGATGTCTTCTTGACTGACTTCTCCCCACGAAAGAAATACTATTCGCTCAGCCTGACCCAATACGATGTTTAACTTTGCACGTACATTATTGGAACCATGTAAGATGTGGACTTCTGGTGCAGAAATCTTGGTTTTCTCATCAAAGAGAGGTTGGAGATCCTCAACCACCCACTGCTCCCATTCGGCTAATCGCTCTTGAGCTGTAAACACTGCAGCTTTTGCTGTTTCTCTTGGGCTTTTTGGTACGTAACGTTTGGGGCGACCTTGTTCTACTGAAATCCATCCTCCTCTTTCAAGCGCTGCCAAGACATCATAAACTCTACTGAATGGTATCTGCGAAACAGAACTAACCTTACTAGCCGTTAATGCACCATGACGAACTAGACTGATATACACCCTAGCCTCATAGCTATTAAGACCCAAATTCCGCAAAGCGCGTAGTGCGCGTTCTTCAGTACGTCGATTCATTGCCATCAATCCGAGCAGCTGTTGTCAAAAAACCTTTTGGGTCAAAACGATAGTTAGAAATTGGCTGTGAAACCAATGGGGCGAGTCCGACATCCATCAGCGATTGGCTTCTACCCAGAAAGGAAGGATGTATTAATAGATTCTATACAAAGTTGTTTCTTAGATAAATTTGGTCCAGGTAAAATTCCCAAGGTAAAGCAGGAATACAAAGGAAATATCATTGCTGGTGTAACACCTCACGCGGGGTACATATACTCTGGTCCAGTGGCCTCACATATTTATCACGCAATTGCAGCAGATGGATTTCCAGAAACCTTCGTATTAATCGGACCAAAGCACATGAGAATGCGATTACAAGGAGCAGCTATAATGGCAGAGGGCATTTGGTCGACTCCTCTCGGTGAGTGTCCTATTGATACAGATTTAGCTAAGGCAATCCTTAGTTACGGTGCTCAACCGACGTTTTGTATTGATGAAAACCAGGAGGTCCACAACAACGAGCACTCCCTAGAGGTTCAACTACCATTCCTCCAATTCCTGAGTAAAGAGCAGCCAGTTCAGATTGTACCTATTGTTATCGCCAGTGAAAATTACAAGATTTGTGAGTGTGTAGGAAAAGCGATAGCCGCAGGAGTTAACAAGAGTGGTCGAGATGTCACTATCTTGGCTAGCACAGATTTCACGCACTACGGAACAAGATTCTACTACACGCCAGCGGGTGGTGGACCCATAGAGAAAACGATCAAATGGATCTACGAAAAAGACGGCGACCTTATTCAGAAAATCGAACAACTAGATGGCGAAGCCTTGCTGAACACCGTCGTACGGGAAGGCCGTACAATGTGTGGTCATAGTGCAGTTACAACTATGCTTGTAACAGCTGCCCAGCTCGGAGCAAGTAAGGGAACGCTACTCAAATATGCCACAAGTTACGATGTTCGCGGAGGACTAGACCCAATCGTTGGGTATGCTTCTATGAAGATAACCCGCTAATACTTGTCAAGTTCCAGCAACCGCTTTCATACCCAGCTCGAACGCTTTGATGTTCACTTCATGATAGCGTGGACGAAGGACTTCCTTCAAAGCAGAGATAATCGCCTTCTCTTTCAACGGTATTTTACCTAGTCCAAAAGCAGAACCAACTAGAACAATGTTCACCGACATCACTGACCCTGCATCACGTGCTAGTCGCACTGCATCGACTGTAACAACGGAGGCGTATTTCTTCAATTCATTAAGGACTTCTTCATCGCTGGGATAAGTAGCGCGGTCAAGAAGCACTGCTGTTGGTGCCATATGAAGCATACCGACTATGAATGTGCCATCTGTATTCATTCGATCAGCACATCGAAGTGCTTCGATTAGCTCAACGGTTAGAATCAGGTCTGCTTTTCCTGGAGGAATAATGGATCCGTGAACCGAATCTCCTATCCTCACTGTGCTAGTAACAGCGCCGAGTCGCTGGGACATACCGTGAATTTCGCCTACCCGAACGTTCAATCCCTCAGCGATAGCCGCTGTAGCCACAATTCGGGCGGCAGTAACTACTCCGGTCCCCCCTACTCCGGTGAATAAGAGGTTATATTCTTTCATTTGGTTTCCCTCCGTTTAATTGCTTTATATGGGCAGACCTGCGCGCATACTCCGCAGCCAACACAAAGAACCGGATCTATACCTGCGTGTTCTCCGTCCCATGTAGCAGCCGGGCAGCTAAGCTTGTCTGTACACACCTCACAGCCTTGGCAGATGTCAGTATCAACTTCGAAAGGAATGATTTTTTCACCTGCTCGTCGTTTTTGTCCTATTTCAAGTAGAGCGCAAATGCTGCGGGATACAACGACAGCAGGACCATCGAATTTCATTGCTTTACGAAGGATGCGAATGGACTCCTTTACTTGAAGGGGGTCAATAACTTCAACGAAAGGAACACCAATACCACGTGCGACATCTTCAATCTTTATTGGCGTACTAGTTTCACCCATTCCAGTCAGCCCGGTTCCAGGATGTGGTTGGTGTCCTGTCATCGCTGTTGACATATTATCCACAACGATGATTTTTACGGGGTGCTGGTTGTAGACGGCGTTGACAAGACCTGCAAACCCCGCATGGAAAAAGGTACTGTCACCAATCGTACCCACAACAGGCTTATCCAGCACCGCCGTTAAGCCGCATGCAGTACCAATACTTGATCCCATACATAACAACAAATCCGCTAATTCGATGGGTGGTTGAATTGCTAACGTGTAACACCCAATATCCGTTGGGTAAATTGCTTTACGACCTGTTGCGATAGCAAGCTCGTAAAAGGTCGCACGATGAGGACATCCAGCGCACAGGATTGGGGGGCGTGAAGGAATCTCTACTGACATATTGGAGTATTTTTCATCAATTTCAGCAAAAGAGTCAGGGATATCAATATCCAATGCTTTTCCGAGTCCTTCAATGACCCGGCGCGGCGTATATTCTCCTATCTCGGAGAAGAAGCCCTGAGCTTTGCCCAGAATTGGAATAATAATCCCTTTCTCTTGGGCAAAAGCACGAGTTTGGTCTTCAAGATAGGGTTTCAACTCCTCAACTACAACAACCTTCTCTTTAGAAGAAATAAATTCCTGTATCTTCTGTTTTGGTAATGGGTAGGTCATTCCAAGTTTGAGAATAGCAGCCTTAATTCCCAAGAAATCAAGGGCTTCCCGCACGTAGTTATAGCTAACCCCTGAAGTTATAATTCCAATCGAGCCCTCACCAATAATTTTATTCCAGCTGCTCTGTTCGGCAATCTCTCTCGCCTGCCTCACCTTTTCGACCAGAATTGGGTGTCGTCTTCGAGCAACTGCCGGGACTGTAACGAAACGAAGAGGCTCACGCTCAAAATTCGCCTCACCACGCGGAGGTCGAATTGAACCGAGATTCACTCCTGCTCTTGTGTGGCTCAAACGAGTAGTGATTCGTAATAGTACGGGTTGTTCCAGCTTTTCCGAGAGATCAAAGGCGGCAACCGTCATATCCTTCGCTTCTTGAGGATCAGCAGGTTCCAGCATAGTTGTATCGCCAAGCATAGCATAGAACCGGTTGTCCTGTTCATTCTGAGAACTCCAACAACCAGGATCATCAGCACTTACAATAACCAATCCAGCACGTACACCAATATAGTTTAATGTCATGAATGCGTCCGAGGCGACATTGAGTCCTACATGTTTCATTATTGCCATAGCTCGAGTGTTAGCTATTGACGCCGCGCCGGCCGCTTCCAGTGCAACCTTTTCGTTGGTGGAGTATTGAAAGTACGGTTGTTTGTACTTCGAAGCTACTCGAAAAAGGCTGTCTCCAATTTCTGATGATGGAGTGCCGGGATAGGTTGCTGCAAATTCAAGACCTGCTTCGATTGCACCTCGGGCTACCGCTTCATTTCCGAGAAGAAGAAATTGTTTTCCTGGTGAATCTTTTGTAAGTATTTCAGCGATGTCCATCGGTTTCACCATATCAAGTGAGCGCCGTTTGGGCAGTTCGAGAGATTTTGACTGTTGAGGTATTATATATTCTCCTAAGAAACCAGTATCTGTTATATGTCAGGAGGCTCAGTTTCTTGATTCTTCCTGGCTGCCAAGAATCTCTGACCAAACAGCTAAAACACCTAATGTAGGTAATGTATTGCGCTTCATGTGTGGGGTTGGTAAAGTCTTGAGTAACTGGATTGTTTCAATCGATTCCTCTAAATGGGTTTTGATTGATGTTCTTGCAAAGACTGGTTCGATGCTTATTCGACGAAGCTTCGTTGACAGGTTGAAGGCTCAAGCGGTTGTTCGTCAACTTAATTTCAGTGTTCGTTCTCCTAATGGTACTAACAAAATACCTGCATATTATGTAGTAGTTCGGGTTGAGAATTCAGAAACTTCAGGATTTGTGCAAGGGCTTCTTGAGTATGCCTACGGTGCACTAAGACTCGTTGCTGTTGATAATGAAGAATTAGCTGGGCGTGACGGTGCTACAATCATAGCTTTCTTAGAGAAGCTCCTTACCAAGGGGAGTTCCAAGGTCGAGTTAATAGAACCGATTTCTTTGAAATGATCCTAGTCTAGGTGGATTTTACCCGTAAATGTCAAGCAGAGAAAGGTAAGATTGCGTTTTTTAAAATCCATAAAGCCTGTTTTCCGATTTTCTGTGTGCATCTATGTGACAAATTTGTTAGATGAAGCTTCTGCGAAATTGGGTGCTCGTCTAGATAGTATATCACCGCTTCTTTTGCTTTGGTAAATGTTCGTTTGATATCAGCGAAGTAACGGTCGTTCTTTAAAATGGCATCTGGATGTTTTTTCAGGAAATGACGTACAGCTTCAGTAAGCTCAGAAGGAGGTCCTACTCGGAGAAAAGTCGGCTTGATGTGGGGGGTTTCGATATGGAGTGCAATTGCGAATGT
>JABXGV010000027.1 GCA_016550485.1 archaeon | reverse complement strand
TTTCTCGATGAAGGCGAACTTGTCCTCGACGCTCCGATTCACGAGGCCTTTACCCTGCTAAACCGCCTTGGTGAAACCGACTACCTTCCGGCTCATCTAAGCCAATCAGCAGCTACTAGGGAGGTGCCAGAAAGAGAATGAAGGGAAGGCGCCCCTATTTTGGTTATCTCTCTCGCCGCTCGGTTATACACAGGCTAAATCCATTAACCAAACTCTCCGTTTTGGTCTGTTTTGCTATTCTCACCGTAGCACTTAGTTCCGATGTTTTTTCTCTGGGCTTTCTAGCATTTCTTCTCTTCTCATATTTTGGTGCAGGGATAAGCCTGCGCTATGTTGTTAGCCGCTTACGTAGCATCCTTGCCTTTGCGCTCATGATTGCTGTTGTTCAGCTCGTCTTTACCTCCTATGGCATTGTTCTGTTCTTCCTCATTCCGCCTCTTATACCTGGGTTCGGTCCCTTCTTCCCTATCACCATGACTGGTGTTGCGAACGCAATTGTCCTCGGGCTTCGACTAATTAACATAGTGTTAGCCAGCTCTCTCTTTATCGCAACTACCGATCCAACGCTCTTCGCGGTAGCATTAACTCGCCTTCGAATACCTTACCGCTACAGCTTCACGCTAGTATTGACATTACGGTTAGTACCACTATTCGACCAAGAATCCTCCATTGTTCAAAACGCTCAACGCACACGCGGAATCCCTGTGGACCGGGGAGTCATTCGTGGATTCCTTACTAAGGTTCGGTACACTTTCTTTCCCCTCATTTTCTCCGCCCTTAGCCGCGTCGACAACCTCACCCTGGCAATGGATGGTCGTGGATTCGGTTACGCCAAAACACGCACTTATCACAGACAGCCTAGCTTTGGTATTGTTGATTGGGTTGTTACACTGGCTGGCCTAATTGTCACCAGTATTCTTCTCTGGATATTCCCCTTCGTTTTGCCCTTACCTCGATTATTCGCCTAGTTCTTCTCCTTGTTCTTCTGAATACAACTACAAGTTAAATTCGTCAGGTAGCTGGTTTGATGGCTTTGATTTTTGCGCTGATAACAGCACTCGAACCTGATCGCTCGAGGACCTCGACTTTCTCAAACCCTGCTTCTTGAAGGAGCTGCAAATATTCTGTCTCAGGAATTGCTCCAGCAACGCAGCCAGTGTAGCTTCGAATCGACTCCTTGATTTCTTCTGGTAATTCTCCAACTAGAACCATATCGGAGACAAGGAGCCGACCTCCCGGGCGGAGCACTCGGAAGGCTTCTTGGAAGACCTTTGCCTTATCTGGTGCCAAGTTGATGACACAGTTTGAGATGATTACATCAACCGAGTTGTCCTCTACAGGGAGGGCTTCAATATCGCCCTGCCTGAACTCAACGTTTGTAATGCCAAGTTTGATTGCATTATCACGGGCCTTTTGTAGCATCTCAGATGTCATATCAACCCCAATTACAAAACCGGTTTCCCCGACCGCTCTAGCTGCAAGAAATACATCAAGGCCAGCACCACTTCCCAAGTCCAGTACAATTTCTCCTTCTTGGAGACTTGCTAGCGCGGTAGGGTTACCGCAACCAGCGAAGGACTCGGTTACGCTGGCTGGTATGTCTTCAACATCATAGCCTAACCGTGCTGCTAAGCTATCTGTAGAACAGGAAGTGTCCTTGTCACAGCAGCTGCCTCGTCGAGCCATAGCTACTCTCGCATAGGCTCTTCGAACCTCGTCCTTGATTTCTTCATCAGATAATTCTGAAACTTGTTTTGGTTTATCCATAATGGCTCGCCAAATGGTATTGGGTGTCCAATATTACAGTCGTAGAGGTAGAGAATATTTAAATGTATCGGGCACCCAATACAATGCGTGTCGCCTGAAAAAGTGCAGGAACAATGTTGCCCACCAGGTTGCTGCGATATGCGCGGCCTCCTCTCCTTCCAAATACTCTGGCTAATCAGCAGGGAGCCAATGAACGGACAACAAATCGCCTTAGAACTCGCCAAATGCCGCAGCAGCAAACCCACGCCAGGCACTATATATCCCGCCCTAAAAGAACTCGCGAACAAAGGTCTCATTAAACCCAGCCGTAAAGGACGCCAAGTCGTTTACCACATCACAGAGGAAGGTAGGAAAGGGCTAGCTGACGCCCGCCGCTATTTCTTCCAAGTCTTTGGTGAAATCATCGAAGAGGAATACGGACAAGTATGCTAACCATTTAATAAGCCGCCCATCTCTTCCAGTTCTAGCTATAGCTTATATTGAGGTGCTTAGATTGGGTAAAGCAGATAGTGTTTTCGAAGTCATCGGACCAATTATGATTGGACCATCGAGCAGTCATACAGCTGGGGCCGTACGTATTGGTCAAATCGCTGGGGCTATTCTTGGTGAACCTGTAGTAAAGGCAGTGATATACCTTCATGGTTCATACGCTCTCACTGGCAAGGGTCATGGTACAGACAAGGCTCTTGTGGCAGGGTTATTGGGTTTCGGTGCCGCAGATGAACGAATATCTAACTCTCTTGAAATCGCCAAAGAGAAAGGACTACTAGTGAAGTTTCGCCGTGTGGATCTTGGTGATGACTATCATCCAAATACAGCACGCTTACTTCTTCAGAGCAGTTTAGGTACAAGTTTTGAAATTACAGCCATTAGTGTTGGGGGTGGCAACATCTCCGTTATTGAGATTAATGGGCTACCAATCACACTCTCAGGAGAGTATTACACTCTAATCACGATTCACAAAGATCAACCGGGGATTGTAGCCCAAGCTTCTGAAATAATTGCTAAAAATAAGGTGAACATTGCAACTGCTAATGTAACGCGCCAACGCCGAGGTGGGCTTGCGGCGATGGCAATAGAAATGGATCAGGCTCTGCCTCTCGAAGCAGTCAAACAACTAGAGAAAGTAGCTCAGATTGTTCGATTCATTCACCCAATCTACTAGCAAAGGTCTGAGGTGTCGCTATGAATTATAGGAATATACAGGATTTGATACGTCTCGCAGAAAAACAGAAGAAAAAAATCGGTGAAATAGTTATAGCTGTGGAAGCAGAACAAAAGGATATGCCGCCTGAAAAAGTTCGTGAGCAGATGGTCAAGGTTTGGAGGGTAATGCAGGCGTCCATCCGTCGTGGTCTTGCCAAGGAGAACCGATCAGTCAGTGGGCTCAGCGGCGGAGATGCAAAACTTGTAACCAAGACAAAACCTCGGTTTCTAAGCCGACGAATCATCAAAGCCGTAGCAATGGCGCTGGGTGTGGCAGAAGTCAATGCTGCTATGGGAAAGATTGTTGCCTGTCCTACAGCGGGAAGCTGCGGCATAGTTCCTGCTGCACTCACAGAGGCTGCAAGTCGTCTTAAGCTATCGGAGGACGATGTAATTCTTGCGTTGTTTACAGCAGCTGGAATCGGAATAGTCTGTTCAATTAATGCCTCAATTTCAGGTGCTGAAGGTGGATGTCAAGCAGAGTGTGGAGTAGCTGCTGCTATGGCTGCTGGTGCACTAACCGAGTTAGCTGGTGGTACACCAAAACAAGTGGGTTATGCAGTTGCACTCTGTCTTAGTAATATGCTGGGACTAGTGTGTGACCCTGTAGCTGGACTAGTAGAAGTACCATGTATTTTACGCAATGCTGGAGCCTTGATGCAGACGTTTTTAGCCGCAGAGCTTGCGCTTGCTGGGGTTGAAAGCCGAATCCCCGTAGACGAAGTGATTAGCGCTATGGATGAGGTAGGAAAAGCCCTTCCTGAAAGCCTGCGTGAAACAGCCCAAGGGGGCCTAGCCAACACGCCTACAGGCCAAAGACTCTGCCGTGATCTTCCGCTGGATTAGTGTCTGTTGTTTTAGAATTAGTCGAGAAGGGGAATCACGCAAAGAAATACTAGTGGGTTTGTGCCCGTATTTTGAAAACCGTGCCGCAGATTGGGTGGTATGTATATGAACATGTCCTGCTCGAAGGGGAACTCGCCTTCCTCTTTGAGAACAGCGCCTTCACCTGATAGCACATAGATTTCATGATCTTCAGCGTGGGTGTGTAGGGGAATTTTCCCCTTTGGTTGGATTACGATGCGCCGCATGGCAAAGGTGCGTGCCCCGTTATCCTTATTGATGAGCCACCGGATTGTGGTTCCAGTAGTTCCGTGTATTGTTACCTTCTCTTCTGCTCGTTCTTCAAAGCGTGCTACAATCATCATATCCAAATCCAGGAATTATCAGATTAATAGGATTCAGCTTGTATGCACTAGCTAATAATTCTTGGGCAGAAGTTATCCCATCTAGGCTGAGAAAAACGAAACTTTAATTTAGTGCAGTTTCTAGGACTAACCTGCATGCAAGTAGTCTAGAGTGGTGTGCGGCGCTCGGATTACATCTGCGTGTTCCAAGGAGGCAGCAAGATGACATGGAAGGACCTAGTAAAGGAATCGCTTGTGAAATTACTTGATGGTGCACAACCAGTCATAGAACGTGGTGATACACTAACCATAGGTAAACTAAGGATTCAAGCCACCGAGTCTGGGTATGCTAATATTACACTTAATCGCCCCTTGGATATCTCATTCGTAAGACAGTTCTTCAAAGACTTTGATGTCTACACCGAAGACAGCCAGGGCAGTGTCATCATCAAGAAAAACGCCAATATCTTTCTTTACGCCGAGCCCGGCGGCAAGCATCGAATATCCTTTGGTCCAGTCCTTGATTTTGAGTTACTTTTACTCGTCTTCCGGTACATCCGCACACTGTTTCAGGACCTAGAACCCCAGTAGCGCTATTAGGGCTTGTATTGAAACGCGTTAGGAAGCAGCTCTGTCAATTTTGCACGCAGAATCTTACCTGTATTGCCTATTGCTAAAATTTCGAGCTCTGGGCTAAATTCATGCAACACCTGTCGACAGGCGCCGCAAGGCAACGACGGATTCTGTTGATTCACTACTATAACGAGCTTTTGGAATTGTGTGCTGCCATGACACACCGCTGCATAGGTAGCGGTTCGCTCTGCACAAACGGTCAAACCGAGTGAGGTATTCTCAACGTTGCAGCCAGTAAATATCCGCTCATCAACAGTCAGTAGAGCAGCACCTACTTCAAATCTAGAGTACGGCGCGTAAGCGTTCTGGGATGCAGCACGGGCTAATTCGATAAGCTCTTTGTCTTTCTCCGAAAGTGGATGGGAGGAATCCATAACGTCACCAATCTAATGATTATTCGCCTTGGAGGCTAATGGTTGTTCCAAGCCTTCTCGGTGTTCAAAAGTCTTTAGAAGTTGGTGTCCATCCATCAAGCAAAATAGATGAAGTATATCTAGGCGACTATATTACCGGATATTTAAAAGAAGTATTTAGACGCTGTTTTCTTGCTTTTCTTAGTTTAAGACGGTCTAATTACGTTTTTCATCCTCTAATGGGCAACTAAAAGGAAAAAATAAAATTCAAAAGAAAATAGGGTCGTATACGGAAAACAAAGGGTTTAAATACCTTCTTTTACGAATCTATACTTGTAAGCAACTAGATAATCATTGAACAAAAAAGGATGTGATACTCTAATGGCAGTACTGGACTCTTGGGCTCAAACCTCAGAGACCACCTCAACGGTGACCATCACGTGCTACTATTGTCACCACAAAAACATCCTACGGAAACGCTTCTTCTTCTTTCTCAAAGCCAAGGACAAGGAATACATTCTCTGCAGGAACTGTGGCAGACCTCTACCTCTCAGTTCTTAGGCGTGATACTACCTTTCAGGTATCTTCTAAGCATGTTCATCATTTAAGAGGAAAAACGACACAGAACACATTCGCTTCATTACTAGAAGTGAAGAGTGTTCATTATGAGCGAACAAACATTCAGTTGGAAACAAATCTTCGTGATTGGTCTCGGCTTTCTGACAACGGGACTCTCTTGGCAACTATTCAATGACTTTGTGCCCCTGATTCTCCAAGAATACTCTATATTCCAATACTTTGGTTCTGGATTCGTAGCTGTGATATTTGTAGCTGGTCTTATCATGGGCGTTGACAACCTGATAGCTCTGATCATGAACCCACTCATGGGATCGCGTTCAGACAAGACGAAAACACGCTACGGACGTCGAATGCCCTACGTCATGGTTGGCATTCCTATGGCAGCAGGATTCTTCATTGGTCTACCCTTAACACTTCTATTGACTGGGCCTCTCGCTTTGATTTCTATTGTGATCCTCATTCTCGGTTTTGACATCTCCATGGCAATCTATAGGGCACCAGTTGTTGCAATGATGCCTGACTTCACGCCTGCAGAGAAACGCAGCCCAGCAAATGGTGTGATTAATCTTATGGGTGGCGTAGGTGCAATCATCTCATTTACACTAGGCGCATACCTTTATGATTTGAGCCCAACATGGGCATTTTTTGTGAGTGCACTAATTATGTTGCTTTGTCTCGGCATCCTCTTCTTGGCTATCCGAGAACCAGAGATACCGAAAGAAGTTGAGAAAGTCGAGGGGATGACGCTTTGGCAAAGCCTCCGCGAAGCATTAGGGGACCGCTCGATTATCTGTGTGCTCATGGCTATCTTCTTTTGGTTTATCGCCTACAACACCGTAGATACATGGTTTACGTCGTACGGAACCTTCACCTTGGGTTGGACAGCTGGACAATCATCCCAGACTAAACTTCCCTTTGCGCTCGCAATAATTCTCTTTGCCATACCCGCGGGCTTTATTGCACGAAAAATCGGCAGAAAACGCTCCATCATTATTGGACTCATAGGCATGATAGCGATGATTGTAATTGTCCCCTTCACAGGAGGAAATCGAACGCTAATCCTCGCTATTCTTGGCGTTGCAGGGGCCTTCTGGGCTATGGTGAATGTCAATAGCATCGTAATTCTCTGGGAGTTAAGCCGCAAGAAACTGGGTGCTCAAACGGGCATATATTACGTCTTCTCACAAACTTCCGCTGCAATTGCTCCAAGCCTCTTTGGGGCAATCGTATTCATACCAGTGATACCGGTTCTCTTTCCCTCGACAACTATCTGGGTTGCCATCTGGCCCTTCTCCGTCATCTTCCTACTTGCCGCCCTTCTATGCATGTTAGGCGTACAGCGCGGTGAAGCAGGTGAGGAGGAAACACTTACTTAGTCACAAAAATCCAAGGCGGGATTCTTTCCCGCCCCCTCTTTTTCTTGAAATATTATGATCTAGTCATAGGTTGCAAAACCTTTTTCTGAGTCTAAACAGCTCAGGAAAGTACTCCAATCCGTGGGGACTCGATATGCCTAACGTCATGGAAAAAATCAAAGGGTATCTTGAAGCGATGCGTCTGACTTACGAAGTGCGTCCAGAAGGAGGAAAAGTAAACCGTCTCTTCGTTCCTTTTGCTGATTCGGAGGATAACAGATTCTCCGTGATAATTGATCAGTCGGCTAAATGGGTCAGGTTTTGGAC
Organism: archaeon; assembly: GCA_016550485.1. Taxonomy (GTDB): domain Archaea; phylum Asgardarchaeota; class Hermodarchaeia; order Hermodarchaeales; family Hermodarchaeaceae; genus YT-063. The sequence goes on along the minus strand of JABXGV010000027.1, from coordinate 40,630 downwards.
CCTTATCCTCTCCCATGAAAAAATAGGTGGTCCAGAAAAACAGCTTGAGGTTTACCGGGCATTACTAAAGGCGAATGCGGATTTAGCTGAAGTCAAGTTCTTTCTCACTCCCAAGGGGGATGTGGGAGTTGTGGGGCATGAAGGCGTGAAGGTCTTGACGGTTGACGGGTTCCGCCAAGAATTCAACGCGGTCTCCTTTGGCATACACTACTTCATCACCAAGATTGCACCAAAATTCAATCTGCAAATCTCTGAGATTCCAAAGGATCAACTTTCCATCTACGGTTAAATTCTATATTAAAAAGATTAGAAACCTTTTTCTGGTGAAAGAGAATTGAGGAAGTAGAGTTCCCAAGGTGAAAGAAAATGACTGCAACAGACAAGATTGAAGAATTCCTGAAGCAGATGAGCCTCAAATACAAGAAAGTTCCATCAGAAGACCGCTTCATCCTACCGTATCTCATCAAGGAAAGAACCTTCTACGTAGTAATCGATCGATCAGACCGTTGGGTACGTTTCCACACTCGCATCATGTCCCAAGAGCAGTTGGGTTCAGTCGATATGTTAGCACTAACAAAGGAACTGCTCATAGCAAATGGAAACCTAGCTGAAGTAAAATTCATTCTTACTGGAAACGGTGATATCGGCGTCGTGGGTCACGAAGGCCTCGAAGTGCTCACATTTGATGGCTTCAAACAGGAGTACAACGCAATTCCCTTTGCCATCGGGTACTTCATTGAGAACATTGCGCCTAAGCTGGGCCTAAAAGTACCTGGTTTCGAGAAATAGAGAGTGCAAAGAATTCAGAATTCTTTGTCCTCCCCCCTTTCTCATTTTCCCAAACGAGTGCCGAGGATAGAAGGGAGTAGGATGAACTGCCAGCGTTTGAAGCACTTTTAATTGATATGGATAATACCTTGATTTTGTTCGATGAGGACAAGTTCCTGTTAGAATATGCGCGCCTAGCCGCCCCGTATTTTTCCGATATCCTTGAAGAACACATTTTCTTCCGCAAACTCCTAGCCTCCACGCAGCATATGATGAAAAACAACGGGACAATGACCAACGTTGAAGCCTTTACTCACCATTTCCTAGCAGATTCTTCCTCCCTCAGTTACAAAGAGTGCTTTGACCGCTTTGATCAATTCTATAAGCAGACCTTCCCAGAACTAAGCGCTCTTGTTAGCCCAACAATCACAGGCCGCAACCTCTTACAACGCGCGCTTGAAGCAGGACTTCAGGTCGCCATAGCGACGAATCCCATTTTCCCAGAAAGAGCGACAGTGCACCGTCTCAAGTGGGCAAACATCGCAGATTTGGATCTCACTCTAGTTACCGACGCAGAAAATATGAGTTACTGTAAACCAAGACCAGAATATTATCTGGAGATACTTGGCATTCTAGGGCGCCAACCCCAAGAATGCCTAATGGTAGGGAACGATAAGGTCAGCGATATGAGTGCCTCTGTAATCGGCATCAGAACCTACCTTATTGAAAATCAAGAGGAAATGGCGCGGCTTGGAATGCTTTCAGCTCAGATAGGCGACCAAGCACGCGAAGTAGTGGGTGAAACAAGATTCCAAATAGACTGGCGCGGCCCACTCCACAAGGTCGAACTCGTACTCTTTAGATAGACAAGTTACAGAATAGTTGAGATTTATGGTGTCAGGTATCCCAGTTAAAGCAGTACTGTTTGATGTTGACGGCGTAGTCGTTAACAGCGAGCTTCTTCATTTGGAAACCTTCAACGATATCCTTGCACAGTTAGGTATTAAAATCTCAGAAAGGGATTGGAAGAACAGATTCCTTGGTATGGGCTCTCGTGAAATTATGACAACGTTGTTTTCCGAGAATGGAGTTTCCGAGAATCCCCAAGAGTGGATTAGCCGACGCCGTCAGCACTACCGGAAGCGTATTGACGAGGGCGCCCTAGACCCCGTTCCAGGGTTTCTCGCCTTTTATTCAAGCGTCAAGCAGGTAGGGCTAAAAATCACCTTTGTAAGTTCGGGTGAGCCAGGAAATGTCGCAGCTGCTCTGCGTTCACTCGGAATTGAGGGGGAGACTCCAGTAATTGATTCAAGTCACGTGAGCGCCCTTAAACCAGACCCTGAAGCCTACTTGCTAGCTGCACAACAATTACAAGTTCCTGTCGCCAGATGTCTTGTCTTTGAAGATTCTCCCACAGGAATCAAGGCTGCAAAGGCTGCCCACATGCAAGTTATAGCAGTTGCAACTACTAGTTCTCACAAGGCGCTTCAAGAGGCTTCACTCATCATCGCTGATTTCAGTGATTGGACCATCACTAAGCTGCTGAGGCGTATTCGACGGCGTGCTTCGCCATAAGTACAAACTAGACTGGTTAGGTATGCTTGTAGCGCTTAATCCCCTTTAGACGACACACCTCACGCACTAACATATCGAGGATGTGCTCGTCACTCTCAATGCCTTTCGGTGGATCGATTATTTTCCTCAACTGAAGCGGAATCCCGTCCATCCTGTAAGCAGTGTGAATTCCATCGGCTTCTATACCAACATAGGCTGATGGAAGTACAACATCAGAGATTTCAGTCGTTGCTGAGCGTTTGGGGTCCAAAGTGATTACAGGAACCTTCAGCATATGCCTTACGGCAGCCGCAGGGAAGGAAGCTGCGGGGTCAGCGGCGATGACTAAGACGGCGTCGGTTTCCCCTCTTGTTAGGACATCTACTGCACTAGCTTCTCCAGGCATGTAATAAGGGGCTCCTGTTTCCAAGCTCACTGAGAAGGGAAAGCCAAAGGTCCAGGTCGAAACATGATTAGCACCTGTCACATTGAAGTGACCGCGCATCGGCATAATAACCGCTTTTGCGTGGTGATTGAGTTCTGCAGTAAGATCAATGGCTTGAGTGATGTTATGGTCCTTTCCTCGGCTCTGGGTTAGACCCAGCCCAAAGAAGATGGCTATGAATTCAGCGCTCTTTAGCGTTGCAGCAAACTCCCTCACTTGCCGCATTGGAACACCAGCCACAGATTCCTGTGGGATTTCACGTCCGCGAAGCAGAGCTCTAATGACCGCCATCAGCTCGTAGTCTTCACCAGGATTGACTTGGAGAAAATCTGTCACTTCATCTGAGAATCGCGTAGGTCTGACATCGATATGATAGACCTTGCGCTCTCCTTCCTTGCGAAACATTCCTTCAATGAACTGGGAGTAACGACGTGTATGTCGCGGATGAGCTGCAACAGGGTTGCAACCCCAATAGATTACCACATCCGCATAATTCTTGATTTTACCTAATGTTGCAGTTCCAATGCCAACACGTTGAACAGCTTCGATGCCAGGACCGTGACAAACCGATGAAGTGTTGTCTACAATAGCACCACTTACCTCCGCCAATTCCAGCGCTTTGACATTAGCTTCATTTGATGTGCTTGCAAGTCCATAAATTAAAGGCCGTTTTGCCCTGGCAAGAATTTTCGCCGCTTCTTTTACGGCTACATCTAGGGAAACTTGGCGTACCTCAGACTTGTTAGGACCTGAGCGAAGTTCTGGTTTTAGGATGCGATATTCGTCGCGCAGTTTCAGAAACTTTGTGTGTCCAATGCGACAAGCATTCAACGCCTCGATGATTGTACCTTCTGGCACACGGGGCAATGGTCCTGTAAGTGTTATCGCAACCTGAATGTCATCACAAAGTGCTCCGCAGAAAGTACACACAACGTTCTTGACTACGCGTGCACGAGGAGTCGCAAGGATGCCAGCAGTATCTTTCGGATCTGTTGTCATTGCTCTAAACCTCTATTTTGCCGTTGCTCGTAACTCAGCATATAATTCTTGAAGAGTAAGCACCTGCTTACCAGGTGCAGGGTTGATTGTAGCTTTTAGTCCCTTCATCGTTGGCATTCCGGTGGAATCCGTTTCACCGCCAATGACGAGATTAGCCCACGGACCATACGGGATGAAAGCTATGCCAGCGCTTGGTCTGGGGGCGACAACAACTGTTAATATGACACTACCGTGTTCAGTCTTCACCTCGACAGTGTCTCCTGCTTCAACTCCTAGTTTCTCGATATCAGACGGATCGAGGCGCACTTGAGTTGTTGCCTCAAAATATGTCTCACTGAGCTTTCCGAGTTCAAGTCCAACCCCTTGCCGTCGGGTCCGACCTGTTAATAGAATGACTTCCAAGCTAGGCATTACAACGAACTACTCCTGATAGCAATCGTTTACCTTTAACCCCAATAAATCTCTTCCTAAGGAATTAGAGGGCTACAATCCAACCTTTCGTGCTGAAGGTGCCAATAACAACTTGATAGCGTAGAATTCGCCCCTTTTTGTCTTTTACTCGCTCTAATATACCGCGAGCTCGAACACGATTGCCTTGGCCTACACTTCCTGCGAAAATGCCTTCGTAGGATACAATTTTGGTTATTCGGGGCGCCTTCGAAGGGCCGTCAAGGAGTGTTACGTCTTCGATGCCAAAATTCGCTGGCGCAAACAGGCTTTCACTATCGTCACTGATAGTAGCCGTGAGTTCAACGGGTTCTAGGGCAGTATAGTACTCATCACCATACTCCATGGTTATTTCATCATCTGAACGAGTAGGATGTAGATGGAAGGGTGTGCCATCGATGCGGCCTCTAAACCACTGTGGGAAGACAATCCTGTCTTTGTACTCATCAGAAATACCAAGAAGTTGCGCTCTCTTCTGCTGCCATATCTCTATCTCCCTAAGTGAGTAGGGCTCCAATTCCTTCTCGTATATTGAATCAATAGACTCACGAATCACCCGAGCGTTAGCATCACCAAGAACAACGATGTTAATGTCAGAAAACCTTGGATTATGGGTCCCCAACAGAATCGAACCAGTAACACCAAACTTGCTAACCGGTACACCAGTTGAGTCTACAATGTGATTCACAAGGCGCCCAGCCTTTACTTCGAGGGCATCTTGAGGATTATCCAATACTTCTGCTAACCGGGTTTCTGGAATACAATAACGTAAAACTCGGTTTCGAGGCACCAAAGGGAACTCAATTCCCCGTACAGGACAATGTACCAAGTATTCTGGATAGCGTTGACGAAGCCAATCACTACTAGAATGTACTTGTGCTGCACTGTATTCGCGTATCATACGATGATAACGAACACCATTGCCAACCCATTTTCCTCTTCGGTCAGAACGATACTTCAGATATGCAGTGTAAGCTTCGGGTGGATGAAGATAACCCACTACACAAAATATCAATCGCTCCTTGGTCTCGAAGAAATCTTTGTCTTTGGGTTTCCGCATTTACGATATGCTCCACTTCACTGACTAGACTTGTTGAACACAGAAAAATCTGATGTTTGTGGCGCCATATCAGGCTAGTCTTTCGGAGATAAGAAGGTCTTCTGGAGTATTCCCTAGTAGAAATCGAGCCCACTTATCGTCTTTCGTAATAACTTCTTCTAAAGTTCCGCGCACTATAACTACATCACCTTGTTGGACATGTTCACTGAATCGTCCACGAAAACTCACAATTTCTCGGACCCTTTTTGCATTAGGCAAGTTTACTTCTTCTATTTCGTAGCGGCAGGGAGTAAATAATCCATCAGCATGGTCGGTGATAAGGACTTGTGCTTGGGCGTAGCCAATTTGACGGTATCGCCGATCACCATACTTTTCCTCCAACTCGTCCCAGTCTAATATCGCGCGAATGAAGTAATGGCGATTACGGTATGTACCATGCATTGCTTTTGGGCCATCAATTTGAAGGGCTTCTTCGAAGGAAATACCGCTGCCTTTCCATCTTAGGTCGTAAATTGGTTGGTACGTAGCGCGGCTATAACCTGCGATATTTTGGTCAGGCTTTTGATGGATTCGCTTTAATGCAGCCTGTAGTCTTTCTGCAGCTTGGCGACCGTACACGATAAGATCAATGTCAGAATCTGGCTGATGCAAATTTACTAAAATACTTCCTGAGATTCCTAGCGCCTTGGGGCTGACTTGCGACGCTTGTTGAATTATCTTAGCAAAAGTGACAACGTCTTCTTGAAGTGAATCTCTTCGATTTTGAGATTGTAACTGCTCAAGTACGGCAGTGGGTTGGTAAACATGCCTTATGGATGACAGTGGGACACCCTGAAGCCTTCGCCCAAATATCGGGTCTTCGTAGAGGAACTGAGGATATTTCTGATGTAAGACTTTGAATCGTTCTTCTAGATTGTAAACTTTTGTGTAGGTACATCCTTCTCGTTGACGAGTACCAGTCTCGGAGGGGTAGTAGCGTAAAAACGCAATGGTCCGGTCTGGTGGATGAACCAACCCTTTTACATCAAAAATTAATCCCTCCCTTGTCTCGATGAAATCGCCTTCACGAGCAGTTCGATTGAGCATATCTCTAACCGAGAATGAAGAACAGCTGCGTCTATTTTAATCCCAGCGATGGTAGGAGGAATTCCTTCTCTTGCCATGTCCAATAGCTACCATTCCATTTAGGTCCTAGCGGAGGGGTTCTTGAGCCCAGATTTCTAGGTTGTTGGATTTGAAGAACCTCCTCCACTCCTTCTTCCTCAATAAGTGAAGAAAATAAGTGAATAATTGTTCCAAGGCTCTGGCTTGGTAAGTGTACCGATAGAAAACACCCGATGTTAGATGCATACGCGAAAGCGATTGGCATCTGTGCAATGCTAATTAACAACTGCTCTGTTATCTCCGGGTCGCACCGAAAAGCGAATGTGATGAAGCTTGAAAGTAAAGGCGAACCAAACAGCGTGAAGGGCACTATTGCCTTTTCTTGGAGCAATTGGCTTTTCCGGGTAGATATAGTCGTTCTTGGAATTGTTAATCCCACCCCTTTCAATCGGTTCTTAAGTTTGTCCATCCTTGCTCTGCCGTCACCAGCGAGGAAGGTAGCAATATAGTAGTCCAGTTGATCGAAGGGTCTTGATTGGGTATAGGTTATTCCTTGAGGTCTCGGTAGTACCTCCCAATTCTCTTTAGCGAAAGTCAGCAGTCCTAGAGTCGAGACATCTCCCTCGATGTGCCAGTTTCCTGTTCCGAAGTCAAAGGAGTCAAAACCAATTGAAAAATAATATTTGGAAACGTCGTGAATCTGCACTTTCTCAAAAAATGCTTCCTCCAGTTGTGCGAGTTGGCGCTGAAACAATTGCAGTGGCTTTGCTTGGTCTGGAATTTGGAATGATATCCAACCAAGCCGGTGAGTAATGTCAAGGGTGAATGCTCTCCGATACGTTGACATTGCTTTTCCAAGAATCTGTTTTAGTTGTTGAGAACCTTTACTCGACCATGTTTCGAAACATACAATAAAGAATCGAAACTTGAATCTCCGCCAATCTACAAAATGTGCAAATCGTAGGCCAGCCTTTTCTACCAGTGCATGCATCTGTGTTCGAATTGTAGGGGGGCTTGTCTTCAACTCCCTAGCGATAAGTGGTGGTGAAGCCTCTGGGTGCTGGTAGAGAAAGTAAAGAAGCGAAACCTCTCTGGTGGTCAAAGAATCTACTTTCCAAGGAAATATCCCGTACAGAAGATCACGTTCTAGCTTGTCTGGTGAGGTGATATTGAATCGAAGTACTACGCGTAGTCGACGAGTTAACTGGTCAAGGACGATTTGGCTAGGAACTGCGCTTATACCGCTGCAACGCTGATGTTCTGGTAGACGCAAATCGGCCTCTGTCAGTTGTACTCCCATAACTCTCTTTGAGTATACAATCAGATTATCCAGTAATAACTCGATTACGCTTCTTTCTCGCTGAGAATGAATGTTTTGTCGGACTCTCTCTTTTACAAGTCCTAGCAAAACAAGTGGCTCCGTTTTTGTCTCCAGCGGTTTCATCATCGACACAATGTAACTATCTAGGGGAAAAACTTTCTTTCTGACGAAGCATCAATCTACAAAGATGCACAAGAACGCCTTAAACGTCTATATAATGACATAAATCGACCAAAAAGCTGTAACAGGCTCAAATAGCCCTTTATTAGGGATTTAAAGTGTAAATTAAACTTACTCCACCTCAAAAAGGAATTCTATAAAAAGACCGGATTAGTTTCTATTAATGGAACTGAGAGTTCTCTCGGGAGGGTAGCCGCAAGCTTTCTAGAGGGAAGGAGACCAATTATCCAGGGATTCTCCTTGGGAGGATCAATCAGTTCGTTTGGAGGACGCTCGAAAGAAGGTAGAAGTTGGAGGTGAAAGCGCATGGATCCACGACTGCCACCACAACCAGATCCAGCATAAACCGTGTGTTCCTGCTGCTTTAAAGGCGAGAGAATATGTGTTCCCAAATGCGGAAACGATATCGAGGTGAATAATTTGGCTATAGGAAAAATAACGCAAATACATCGAGAAAGATACGACATCGATGACCATCATCGAGTCGTGTTAGTTGTGACACCTAAAACTGGTATTGAAAACCTCCGAGAAATCGGAGCAATAGGTAGTTTATTGATAGAACTCGTCCAAGAGGTTTATGGCTTCTCTGGGGTTGTCTCTGTTGAGAGGCACATTAACGGTGTGTGTGTCAGCATAACACCAGAAAAAGCAGTTGATTCCACCTGAATCTTCAAAGGGGGTGACAGGCGTGGCATCTCCTAGGGGGAGTTCTGTGAATCAAGGAAAAACAAGTGGAATCTCCGACCTTTGGCAACTCACTTTAGACTATCTAGAGGGTCGACCAGTTCCCTCTATAGCTCAGCGATTTGAAGATGTTACACTTGATGATTTATTTCGAATCCTTGAAAGATTAACCTCTTTAGTTAAACATGCTGAACTCCATCGTGTTCAGAACCTTCTTGTGGAACTGGCAATTGTACGAGACAATACTATTCTTCAAGATAGGTCTAGTCTTGAAGTGCGGCTTCTCAAAACGATAAAGCAGTCCGGTAGACTTGGTGAGTTTGTTAGTCTAATTTTAGCCAAGTCTATTCAGTCAGATTAGAGGCTAATAAATGGAGAAGAGTAACTCTTACCTTTGAGGGTTTAGAAAGCTACTCCTCTGGGTTTTCTAGACCTTATTTTAGTGCTTTGAGGAATTCCTTGCTTTCTTCTCCTTCTACTATGGGTACGATTTCTTGGACTCCTGCTCGTTCCGCATCGTATTTTTGTGCAATAATAAAGCCAGTCTCCTTTTCCTCACTAGTCGACCCCGTTCCGTGCCATATGAATATCTTGTTGAAAGTGTCTAGGAGATAAACATCATCGGAGGTTAACGAGGAACGGGTGCGTTTCACTTCATAGAAAAGACTAACATCTCCTTCTATGTGAACTCGGAAAAGCTTGTAATCACGCTTCTTTAGTGCTACACGTCTTAATATCCCTTCAGTATCTTGGGCTGTGACTTTGATGCCGCCACCAAAAAGGGCAAGAAATTCTTTCGGCTCTTCTCCCTGATCCACGGTAACAAGACGTGTTCGACCCCTACGTGTCCGATCACCCATAACCGAACTTATCGCTCCAAAAAATTTCTCATCAGGCGATGCGGCCTTGCCGCACCAGAGATAAATGATTGAACCAGTGTCTACTAGATAGACATCACCCTCAGCAAAATCTTCGATAAGCTCTTCTGGTACTTTGTGTATTTGGGCCTTTGCGACATGATACTTAGTGAACTTGGTCATTGTTGCCACGTCCACGCTCTTTGTTATCGAGACGTTTTTATATGCTCTGGTTTGTGCCGCTAAACTCGTCAAACTCTTAAACCAGAAACACTGATTTCCGCTGGGTTTGAACGATTATGATGCAACCTACAACTTCACCAGCTTCCTTCTCAGTAATACCACTCAAAGGACTAGGCATTATCAAAGAGGGCGATGATGTTGGCGCATCCATTTGTGCAACATGCCGAGAGATAAACTTTGCATTGGAGGAAGGTGACATCTTGGTGATTGCCCAGACCGTAGTGTCACGTGCTGAGGGTGCCATTATAGATTTAGCATCAATAACCCCCTCTCGCCGAGCTCGAAGACTTGCGTCAAAGCTAGGCAAGCGTCCAGAGCTGGTAGAGGTAATCCTTCGGGCTTCAAAACGAGTAGTCCGGGCCGAACAGGGGCATCTGATTGTCGAGACGCCTCATGGCTTCGTCTGTGCAAATGCAGGAGTTGATTCATCTAACGTGCATCGTCGAAACCACGTAACACTACTCCCTGAGGATCCTGATTATTCAGCCAAGCAAATACGAAGAAAGGTGAAACACGATTTCGGTGTTGATGTTGCGGTGATTATCTCAGACACTCACGGTCGTCCTTTCCGGAACGGAGCAATTAACGTGGCAATCGGCACCTCAGGAATTGCACCCCTGAAGATTTTTGTAGGCCAACCAGACCTCTTTGAGTATACCCTTCGCTCAACATCAGTTGCAGTAGCTGATGAGCTGGCTTCAGCAGCAGAGCTAGTGATGGGGGAAGCAAACGAAGGAATCCCGGTCGTAGTCATCCGCGGCTACCCCTTTGAAAGAGCAGAAACCTCAGCACGGGCTCTAGTCCGTGAAGAAGCTAAGGACATTTTCCGTCGGTGAGTATATGCCAACCACAGATGTAAAACAAATCAGAAAGGTAGGAGTTGCCTCAGCGGAACCTGAGGGTTGGGAAACCAGTAGACTGATTTCTGATATCCAAGGAAGGGAAGTGGACTGCATTGTATTCGATGTCTCTGAGAGTGTGGTCCGTGTTGCTGATACAAAGCCTCTTGCTCAATGTAAGAAGCAGGATCTCACTAGACTAGATGGAATACTGACACGAGCAGTTCCGGGTGGTTCTCTAGAGCAAGTGATTCTTCGAATGGATCTTCTTCATTGTCTAGAACGTTTGGGGATCCCATTCATGAACAGACCAAGCGCTATCGAGAAGGCAGTAGACAAGTACTACACATTGAGATTATTGGATATGGCAGGTGTCCCGGTTCCCCGAACAGTTGTGACTCAATACGCAAGAGATGCGCTTCGCGCCTTCCGCCGCTTCAAAGACGTGGTAGTTAAGCCACTCTTTGGTTCAGGTGGTGTAGGCATGACACGTGTCGACGACCATGAAATTGCCCGCCGCGTGTTCCGTGCCTTAGAAGCTAGCCATTATGTCATGTATGTCCAAGAATACCTAGAACATGGGCATCAGGATATCCGAGTATTCGTTATTGGCGGTGAAGCCATTGCCGCTATGTACCGGGTTGGCTCGGACTGGAAAACTACAATCCGACATGGAGCCGATCCTAAACATTGTCCTCTTACCTCCGAGCTCGAAAAACTCGCTATTCAGTGCACGGATATTATTGGCCTCGAGTACGCTGGCATCGACATCCTTGAAACGCCACATGGACTTGTTGTTACAGAGGTAAATAGTAGTAGTGGGTGGCAAGGGCTTCAACAGGTTACGAACTTTGATATCGCCTCCCGTATCGTCGATAGGTTCTTCCAAGTAATACGCGAATCTCAATAATAGAGAAGATATCTTGGTAATTCCTAGTAATGATAATGGGCAAAATCTGGGTGTGCTGGGTGAACTTGCTCCTGCTCTGTTAATTTCATCCCTCTCGCTCTCTTGATAAAAATCGTTACATTGACAAGGAATTGTTCCAAATTCTTCCTGTCTTCTGGGATGACCCGAGAGAGTATCCTCTGAAGCAGCTGAGCGAGTGATACCTCTGCACGAATACTCATGACTGATAATACCATGGATTACGATTTAAGAGCACGGTTTTCGCGAGAATTTCATTGGAAAATATAGGGGGAAACACAACGAAGTTCGATTAGCTCTCAATTAAAACGGCTCTTTTGTGAATAAGAAGTCCTTAAACTGCACATACGACACGGTTTAACGTTTTTATCTCAAAAAAGCGCTTTTAATCACCCTATTTCCATATCTACGTTACCCAAACTGACTATTATGCCCCTTATATGGAAGCGGGAGTCAGGAAATTTGCCGGAAGGAGGGGAGACCCTCCGAAGAACGAGAGGGTATGCTATATGACAATTCAACTAGTGGCTACAGTTGAATTCAGTGAATACGGACTCGTATAATTCTTGCATTACTTTTAAGTCACCCAACGTGGTTCAGGCGACACAATACAAGTAAACAAAGCGAGTGTACTCAGAGTGATCCAAGTGAGTGTGGCAATCCTTGCAGGCGGGCAAAGTAATCGATTCCAGCAGCCTAAACCACTTGCAATGGTAGCAGGCAAACCTCTGATACTTCACACAGTTGAAGCATGCCAAGCTCACGCAAGTGAGATCTTCTTAGTCGTACACACCAAAGAGGCCCGTACAGAGCTTGCTGAGTATTACCCAATAGATCAAATCATAGTGGATGTAATGCCAGAACCAACATGTCCGCTAGTTGGGGCTCTGACAGCATTCAAACACGCCCGGTACCCGTACACCCAACTACTCCCTTGCGATTCACCGCTCATTCACCCAATCTTTTTCGAAATCCTTTGGAGCATGGTTGAGGGTTATGCCGCAGCAGTGCCTCGATGGCCAAACGGGTGGATCGAACCGCTTCATTCAGTGTTTCACACCGAGACTGCAGCACAGGTTGCAGAACAATGCTTGGCAAGAAATGAAATCCGTATGTATGCACTGATTTCTGCCCTTCATCGTGTAATTTACCTCTCAACAAACGCCCTACAACGCTTCGATCCAAAGCTCCACACTTTCATAAATGTGAATAGTCTAGTAGACCTCCAAAAATTGAAGAAAATATTAGGTCGAAAGGAACGCTACAAAGCTAGATGAGAAACTCCTAACCTCAATTGAAGGTATGTTTTACCTGCGCAAAGCTCAAAAGCGTAAACAGAACAATCATACTGTAATGTCAAGTGCCTTCTCGTCACGAACTAGAATCCTCCTACTAAGCATGATAACAGTACTAGTTTTACTGGGGTTAGCGACTCCTGTCCGTGCTGTACCAGCACCCTCTGGCTATATGTGCAGCGACTTCGGCCATGCCCTCTGGAGTTATGAAGAAGAATACCTCGAAGAGTACTGTCGAAACATCGAAGCGGAAACAACAGTTGAACTCTATGTGGTAACAACCAACGACCTTGAAGGGCTCAGCATAGAACGCTACGCCTACGAATTATTCAATGCATGGGGAATCGGCAAAGCAGACGTTAACAACGGGCTCCTAATGCTACTCTATATCACCTGGCACAGCGAAATCGACTTTGATTGCGAGTTCAGAATCGAAGTAGGCCAAGGCATGGAAGGAGCCATCACCGACGGCGAAACAGAAGATATCGTAAACATAACTGTAACTTATTTCAACATGGGAGAATCTTACATCTATACAGGGTTCGAGGAAGGAATCTTTGCTCTCTATGAAGAGTTTAAGGATGACCCGACGGTCCGGTCACAGCTTCCTCCACTGAGCCCCCTGGCTCTTTGGGTTCTCAACAACGCTCAGCTCATCGGATTCGTCCTGGGCATCATTCTTGCCATTGATTTCCGGATGATGTTTTACCTTCTCTTTAGTCGAAACCCTGGAGCCTTCTGTATTCCTCTCTTAATTGCCATTGGTCTGTTGGTGTTTGCCTGGCTCTTGGACCCTACTCTAACCATCTTGGTCACAACCCTTATCGTCGGGTTAGGAGGAACGGCCGCATTCAGCGGTGCCACGAGAGTAATTGGTGGCGGAGGCAGGACAGCAGGAGGCGGCTTTAGCTACAGACTAAGCCGTCCATACAAAGGAGAAATAAAACAATGGCTAGCAGCACAAGCACTGCGTTAATCTGTGTAGGACTCACCGCCCTCATCATCGGTGGCGGCTTTGCAGGTTTCTACTTCCTGACATACAATTCGCTGGTCACAACTAGATGGGATGTTGACCTGAAGCTTCAGAATATTTACACTCAGTATCAGCGCAAGTATGATCTCATTCCTCAGCTGATAGAAATCGTTGAATCTTACACTAGCCTGATGACAGAATGGATTACTAACCTGACAGCGTTACGTACGGAATGGTTAACGGCAATAGCCCAAGGAGGCGTTGATGGGCCTGCAAATGCTTCAGGTGAATTGGATCAATACCTCACACTCTTTATCGCAACGGCTGAGAGTTACCCTAGTGTTGAATTTGATGAACTATGGGTAGACTTGATGGCTGAGATTACTGGCACGGAAAACCGCATCACTAATGCGAAGCTTGACTACAACGCAGCAATCAACAGGTTCAACATCATGGTATCAACCTTTCCTGGAATATGGCTAGCGCCCTCATTAGGGTATACGCCAGGCATGTTCACAACGTGGGACCTTCCTACTTCCTGATTGATTCGATGACTGGGGCAGGATTTTACTTCCTGCCACAATCCGTTTATCTCAAGACCGTCCTCAGTTGATGTTAGTTGCACTTGCAAAGCTCCAAAGATTCTTAAGAATGGCTACTCGTAAAGACTTACGCCAAGGAGTATTGTGAGGAAAACCATGATGGCAGTTAAAGTGTTGGGTATATGCGGGTCACCTAAGCAGGTAAAATCAAGTTCGGAATTCCTTCTTACAAAGGCGTTGGAGGCTGCAGCACAAGTGGATAATGTTGAAACTGAACTGCTTCGCCTTGCGGATCATACACTTCTCCCTTGTACTGGATGTGATAACTGCATTCGCCAGAAACCTTGTCCCGAGGATGCAAAAGACGATATTCCAAAGATTTTAGAGAAAATGCAAAATGCTGACGCGCTGATATTCGCCAGTCCCTCCTATTGGTGTACTGTCCCGGGGGTGTTAAAGAATTTAATGGACCGATCGAGGACGCTGAAAATGAAAGACCATGGTCTCCGCGACAAGGTGGTCGGTGTGATCACTGCGGCAGGTCTTCGACATGGTGGGCAAGAAACGACGGCAAATACCATCATCAGTTACGCCCTTGCCCAAGGAATGATTGTAGCCGGCGGAGTTGGTAATCCAGTCACGGAATCGTGGGCAGGTATGTCGGGGCTTCAGAGTGAAGGGTTCACTTGGCGCGGTACACCGAAAGACGAGATTGCTATCCGGAATAGTCAGCTAGTTGGCGAGCGGATTGCACGGCTTGCCCTTCAACTCAAACAGGACTAGACTCCCATGTGGTAACATCGGATTGTAGTTCCAGCTACTCAGGATCGAGTTTGTATCCAGCCTCTTCCCACGCCTTTTTCATCGGTGGATTTTGCCTGAGAAAAGTGTCTATTACCGCTTTAGGGACACGGTTGAGGGGACAGGAGAAATTCATACAGTGAACACACATTTGCGTTGAGAGGATTGCTAAGAATATGAGGATAGTTAGACAGGTAATGCCAAATAGCAAATATTGACCGCCAAGAATCATGAACGGTAGCGGGTATGCCACGATTAGGATGAGGCCCAACACGAATTGGAGTCTCTCCCAACGGCTCATTGGACCCGGCTGGTATTTCCAGAGTTTTCGGAGCCCATAGTTGGCGTGACAGCGGAGTGTCGTTCCTTCTTCAGCATAGTAAGGGCAGTGGCTACACAGAATCCTATTTTCCCAAACCTGTAAGAAAAGCGCCATGTAAATAATCCAGCCTACAATGAACCAGCCATAGCCCGCTAGGATAACCCCCGCGAAGGCAGGGATAATACAGACAAGGAATGTAAGAAAAAACCGAAGCAGTGACCGGCGGCGAAATCTGCACTCAATTCGGTCCTTGATGGAACAATCACTACACTCTGAGGGGCTGCGTCTTAGGCAAATATCTCGAGTCGCATCATGGTCTGACATCGTGTCTCACATCAAAGCTCCGAGGGTGAATCCTCGGGAGCTCTTACCAGCCATTTAGTGGGGAGTAGCCACACTATCAGGAGGAGTAAGAGAAAGGCGAGGGTTCCTATTAAACCCGCCTCCGGTCCTGTTATTCCACCAGTTATCACCTCCCAGCCTAAATTCTGGGCAGTGTAAATTCCTTGGCTAAGATAGCCTAATCCGGCTATATGATACTGGATGAAGTTCCACCCGAAGTGAATGCCAATGGGGAGCCAGAGTGTTTGGGTTTTGACGAAAGCCCAACCCAGCATTAGCCCGCCAAACGTGATGTTCAGAACCATAATCGTAGAAAGTGGTAGTGGAATAGATTGTTCAATGATGCTGGGTAAATGGAGTGCTGTAAACATAATGGCTGAGCACATTACAGCCAAGATTGCGGTCAACTTGGTATTGAGGTTCTGTTGAATGTAACCTCGCCCAACTAGCTCCTCTGCAAACGCTACTAAGCCCTGCCAAATCACATAGACCGCCAACATCCCCACCACAAGCATTCCTTGCTCTGCCGTATACGCAACAGTCAGACTCACCCATCCAACCACAAGTTCGAGAACTACTATCATCCCCATCACTCCACCTCCAAGGGCAAGACCTATTACCAGTCCAAGCCACCATCTTTTGGAGAAGCGAAAGCCAAGGCTTTCAGGTTGTTGCATATCGACAAACAGCCACAGCAGAAGGCAAATCATTATAGTTAGAAAATAGTAAAGTGTACCGACAAGATTGTTAAAAATCGAGATAATGAGTAACATAAGGGAGATCATGAACATCAGAATTGCAGTCAGCCAGCGAGGAAGTTTTGGTTCTCCAAAGGTTGCCATATTCAGCTCACTGTTTCGTTGTTCCCTAAAGATTTTAGGAGGCGTCAATTCCTCCTCGTTTCAGCCCCTAGGTGCAATCAAACTAAAGGGAACCAGCTAGATGCGTCGCGTAAAAATAACCGCTGACAAGTCCTTGTGTAAAGGCTGCGGAATCTGTATTCTTTTCTGCCCTGCCAAGATTCTTGAGGCAGACAAACCAACTGCCTGGGGTGGTCACAGACCGCGCCTCTGCCAAGGAGGTGAAACCAAATGTATGCTAGTTCGAGGGGAGAAAGGCGTGGCTTGCCGTCGTTGTGAAAAACGGTGTCCCGATGCTGCAATCAATGTGGAGGTGATAGAAGGATGAGACCAGGAGTATACTTCGTCGATGGCGGCATAGCCTGCGCTGAAGGGGCGCTCTATGCGGGCTGTCGCTTCTTCGCTGGATACCCAATTACACCAGCGACCAGCATCGTAGAATGGATGGCAGAACGTCTCCCTCAAGAACAAGGCTACTACGTGCAGATGGAGGACGAAATCGCCTCAATGGCGGCAATCATTGGTGCCTCCTGGGCTGGCGGAAAAGCCATGACGGCAACCTCTGGGCCCGGGTTTAGTTTGATGCAAGAAAACCTTGGATATGCCTATCTTACCGAAACTCCGCTCGTTGTTGTGGACGCTCAGCGCTCAGGTCCCAGCACTGGGCAAGCTACCATGCCGGGTCAACAAGATGTGATGCAGGCTCGCTACGGCACCCACGGCGATATTGCTCCGATTGCCTTTGCACCATGGTCGGTCCAAGAGATGTTTGACTTCACTGTTCATGCTTTCAACTATTCAGAGCAGTTCCGCACTCCAGTTCTCGTCATGGCGGACGGCGAAGTCAGCTATATGCGTGAACCACTCCAGATACCAAAACAAGGAGCACTACCAATTACTAATCGGCGTAGTCTAACCTCAAAGCATCCAAGGACAGGTGAGATTTTTCTGCGTTACGAGATGCCCAAGTTTGGTGACGGTCACGATTTGCTGGTGACGGGATCTGCTCACCGTCCTACAGGCGTGAGAGATTACTCGCCACGATATCACCGTGCCACTATTCACTGGCTATTCGAAAAACAGAAGGAAGCAGGCAAAGCCCTCCATCAAGAGGGGTTAGATGTTGAATCACGTCATCTCGATCATGCAGAGGCAGTGATTGTCAGCTTCGGTGCAGCAGCACGACCCTCCTACCAAGCGGTGCTTGCAGCAAGGAAAACTGGTGAATCTATAGGATTCGTCCGTCTCAAGACGCTTTGGCCTTTCCCAGAAGAGCAACTCGCTCGTCTTTTCAAGGATTTGAAGCGAATATTCGTAGTTGAAATGAATATGGGTATGATGGTTCGGGAAATCGAGCGAGTAGGCTGCGAAGCACAAGTTATAGGTATACCCAAAGTTGGCGGCGAAATCCATCGCTCTAGCGAAATACTCCAACAAATCAGAGGATGATGCCAAATGAGCCAACAGACAAACCCTCTCGGAAAACAACAAGAATATTACCGTAAAAGATACCTGAGAAATCTTCCCACAGCATTCTGCACAGGATGCGGTAACGGCTCAATCCTGGGTAGCTTCGTACGTGCAGTGGATGCGTTGATTGTGGAAAAGAAGCTACGTAAACGCGACATCCTTTGCGTTTCAGGAATTGGCTGCTCAGCATGGATTCCCAGCCCCTACTTCAAGGGAGACACACTTCACACAACACATGGCAGGGCTATCGCCTTTGCCACCGGTGCAAAAATCATGAACCCCAAACTCAACGTCGTCGTTTTTACAGGCGACGGAGACGGCGCCGCAATCGGAGGCAACCACCTAATCCACGCTGCACGACGAAATATACCAATGACAGTATTCCTTGTAAACAATATGATCTATGGAATGACTGGAGGCCAATCCGCACCGACAACACCTCTGCATGTTCGTTCAACCACCTATCAACGTCACCCTGAACCTCCATTCGATTTATGTCGTCTTGCTCTAGGCGCAGGTGCAAGTTATGTAGCTAGATGGACTACATTCCATGTAGATGATATAATTGCATCAATGAAGGAGGCTCTCCTCCACCCAGGATTCGCGTTTGTAGAAATCATATCTCAATGCCCAACCTATGCAGCTAGATTCTTCAATGAATACAAGGATGCCTTAACTCCTAAAGAGCAAGAACAATTTCAACGCAGCCCAGGTGCATGGATGCTAAAGGCTCTCAAGGGCAAGAGAACAGGCAAGGAACTTGACCATCCCCGCTACGAACTCACTCTTAAGGATCGCACCATAGAACTTGGCGTGTTCATCAGAGAAGAGCGCATCACTCTAACGGAGACTCTCCAAGCTCTCTGGAAATGAGGGAGGTGAATATTAATTGCACATAACAATACGACTCGCTGGTTATGGCGGCTACGGGGTAGTAACAGCTAGTCGGATTCTCGGGCTTGCATTTACTCGGCAGGGTTACCATACACTTCAAACCGAATCCCATGGGGCAGCGGCTCGTGGTGGCTCATGCACCACAGACCTCACAATCTCCTCTAATCCTATCTTCGAGCTAGGTTTCGACCGACCCGATATTCTTGCCACACTTACAGCTCCTGCTTTCTTGAAATGCTGTTCTATTAGCCCCGATTTGAGCAGCAACTTCTTGTTAATAGAGTCTCACCTCCTTGACAAGCAATCTATCCAGTCGACACTAAAAGCCCTCAAGCAGGAGAGCTCCACTCAGGTTTTTCGAACTGAGCTTGGTCAAGTTGCTGAAGAGCTAGGACACGTAAGATACTTGGGGGTTGCCTCACTGGGGGCTATAACCAAGGTTGATGAAAGGATTGATATTGAGCTGCTGGAAACCGCTGTTCGAAGTGATGTTAAACTAAAACGGTTTGCGAAAGAAAACTTACACGCATTACATCGCGGCGCAGAACTTGTGAGCCCGTACTAGGGAAGTATCATGTAGCCCACCAAGGGTGATGGTTTTCTATGCCTCGAATATGGAATTATCTTGCCCTCATTGTTGCAGCTATCTGCTTTGGAACCATTCCGATTTTTTCCGTGTACCTGACAAACCTCTTCGGTGTTCCTTCTCTCCAACAAGCCTTTTTTCGCGTGTTTTTCACAGTTATCTTTCTCTTTATAGGACTAGGGGTCTTCACTTCCTTTCGCGGTTTAAGGCTGAAACGCAAACACCTCCCCTCCTTTCTCCTCTATGGGCTGATTGGCATTGCCACCTCTATAATGGCCTACATAACAGCGATTGCGATTGGTACTCCTGTAGTAGTCGCGGTCTCTCTTACATACCTTTACCCTGCCATTACGCTTCTTCTCGCCCGGTATATCTTGAAAGAACCTTTCAATCGTGTCCGTCTAATCGCTGTACCACTTTCAATCGGTGGCGCTGTCATCGTCTCTTTACCATTAGAAATGGCGGCTAGTCCGGTTCCCATTGTTGGCGTTCTTCTGTCTGTGGCAAATGGGGTATTTGCTGCATTCTACGTCATTCTCGGTCGGAAATGGAGTGGTTACGAAGGGTACGACCCATCAACGACAACATTCTGGGGGTACTTCTTCGCCCTTTTGTGGATGTTTCCCCTAATCTTTTCTGTCAATCTAGTTGTGACTAATCCTCTAGTGAGTGGATTTTTGTTCGTGTTGCCGCCCCCTGCTTGGCTGCTCCTATTAGCCTTTGCCTTTGTGAGCACTACAATCCCCTATACCCTCGTCAATGTTGGCGTAAAAGACATCGATGCTTCTGCTGCATCAATCCTCCTTCTCCTTGACCCAATTAGCGCTGTTGTCATGGCCTATTTCTTTTTAGGTCAGTCAGTCGCGTTCTGGCAGTTTATCGGGGCGTTTTTCATCCTCCTCGCTACAGTCCTTATCGCTATTGAGCCTAGGCTCGTTGCAGGCTCCAAAAACCTTTTATAGCATATGCACCCGATATACCTTGCGTGACAAGGTATAGTGGTAAACGAGGCATCATGCTTGTTGTTTTCCACAACCCTTATTACTAATCCTCACATGCCGCAACCAAGGCGAGAATCGATGACAGAAGAGCTTGACATAGAGATAATTGAAGGCTACCGCGAAGACCTCGCTTCACGAATAGCTGAAATGTTCAACAGCTGGGACGAGCTATGGCCAGGCGGCTTCACAGGCGGGGTTCCATATACCCCAGAACGGGTACACAAAGTATACTCCAAAATGCGGGCAATCGCTATCCTGATTGCGATGGACAAAGACACGCCTGTCGGCTTTCTTTCCCTGCTACAGCACTGGCGAGATCCAGAGGCTGCTTACATCGGATTGCTCGGGGTTTCCCCAGGTGTTCTCAAGAAAAAGGTTGGCAAACGACTCCTCCTAAGAAGTATTGCCATAGCCACCGAAAAAGGATACCTCCGCGTAGACCTAAACACTTGGAGTGGAAATACACGTGCTGTCCCTCTCTACAAGAAAATTGGGCTCATGTGGAATCCCGAGACCGATGGGGTATATCTCCAAAGCTGGATACCAGGAATCCTCCAACATCCCCTATGTATTCCATTTTTCGAAAAACATTCTAATCCCCAAGCTTGGTATACGCTGCAGCAGCGAGAACTCGCGCAAGCACCTGATGATATGCATGAAGGGAAGATGAACGTGTTCATCTACAGCTTCAAATCAGGAGATGATTCTCTCAGAGTTATCGTTGACCGATACGCTCGAGCCATAACAGGAATAGAACGGGTCATTGATGGTGAGCGCCTAAAAATCAACGCCCGTGTACCTAACCATTTAACGCTTTGTGGGATTTCCTCATCCTACTTGCTCGAGATTACTAACGAGACCAAGGCAAATCTCGAATTTTCGGTCTCGCTAGAAGGGTTCGATGCTCTTCATTTTGGAGAAAAACACGAAACTATCCTAAAGGTTCCTGCTGGGGGTGTGTCAGATTGGTCAGTGCCTTTCCAGCTTGATTCAGCAGCCCCGCTCTTTCGTAAAGAAGAGAAGTCCCCATCAATTAAGGCAAAGATGAAAATATCTGGAGCTGAAGTTGCACTCCATACAGGATTGAAAATAAAACCAGCGGCAGAAATCACCACCCACTTTGGAGAAACACGAGTAGTACCCGGGGGCACAACTCAACTCCCGCTCACAATTACTAGTAACACCCCCACTCCACTACGAGGGAAACTCCGTTTCGACCCCCCCAATACAACTCTTTTGGTATCACCCATGGAATGTGATGTAGAGATTACACCTGAGGGCCTAGCTGGAGCTGTGATTGAGGTTACAGCAAAGGGGGATTCTCCGCTTGGAACATACGATCTATGGGCTGCGCTCCATCTTCACCAAAACGTCAGCAAGGGTTTGAAGGTCACCACAAGGAAATATCGTCTCCCGATCTATTGTATACCCGAAGGAGGCGTAACAGTAGGCGAAGACGACCGTACACGTGAACTTCATGTCGTAAGCTCTGATTACACTGCTCGCATAGCCCGGGAAGGCGGCCAAATACGAATCGTCAGTCATATAGGACAAATCTTATCACTCACTCTCAGAAACGAAGTAGGACCTCCCTTTGGCCTCAGTCCTTTCCGGTTCGCTGAACATGAAATAGATGTCGATCAGTCCGCTTCGTCAACCATCGTTTCGCTAACAGCCGTTCACCCCGAGCGCCCGCTAAAAGTAGTAACGAGACTAACATTTCCTCATAACTCCCCCTTGATTTCACAAGAAACCTTAGTGACTAACACCAGTAAAGAAGAGCATAGCTTTCAACTCAGACTCATAGGTCCAGGAGGAGGAATCTCTCTAACCACTGGAACAGCTGTAATTCCCCTCGCCTCTGGCACAGTTAAAGAATCAACCTCTAGCATCCTCGTTAGTTATCCATCCATCCAAACTAACCCAGAACTCTTCAGAGAAGAATGGATTGCCATCGAAGGAGAATCACTTACAGTTGGTCAAGTGTGGGATCCTGAGAATCTAGAAGAAATCTTGGTCAATACTGGACGCATTGGTCGACTCCAATATCAACAAACTACCCTGAAACCTGGCGAACAGAAACGTATCTCCAGAGTATGGCATATCATGCGGGCACCAAGCTGGGTTGCAATTCAACGAGTTTGGCAAGAAAAAATCAAGCACCAGATTCCGCCACTTAGTGCGCTGCTAACTCCCCCAGAGACTACTACAGCCTTACAAATCACCCCTCCAACCATCGTACTTCCTCATCGGAAAAAGGTAAGTTGCGAATTCACGATGCGCTATTCAGCAAGTTCGCCGCTATCAGGTCCCCTATCCATCGACCCTCCAAAAGAATGGTCTGCCAAACTAAACCTTCTAGATGCCGAGAGTAGCACATCGCCTATCATGCTTTCTGAGATAACCCGTGATAACCCGCCTACCCTCCGCTTGTCCCTTTCTCCAACTAAATCTACGCCCGATAAATTCGCCCTTTTCAAGG
The DNA here is from genome assembly GCA_016550485.1 of archaeon. Taxonomy (GTDB): domain Archaea; phylum Asgardarchaeota; class Hermodarchaeia; order Hermodarchaeales; family Hermodarchaeaceae; genus YT-063. The sequence continues at coordinate 17,633 of JABXGV010000027.1, read as the reverse complement.
CAAACATGACTTGGCAGACCCCAGTTCAAATACGCCAATCCTTATCCATCCTTCAGCTAGGTGCAACAGGAAGCAAGGTTGACATATCAGAGGAGCGCGAAGAGGACCTGAGAATATTTCGAGTGAAAAACGGTTTACTGGAATTTCTAGTGTCACCAGACTTCGGGGGCTGCCTTTACTCGTTGAAGAACCAACAGGGAACAGAACTGCTCTGCTCAGCATTCCCCACTCCTCAACCAAAGATATTCATTCAGAACTACCATGGCGGAGTTCAACCAATCATCTCTGGAATTGATGAGGATACCTTTGCCGCAAAGACGAATTTAGAGGAAATGCAGGCTAGTCCCTGCACGCTAGGAAAACTCTGGAAAGGTGTCGAAGTGTCTTGGCAAAGTAAATTACAACCTGTCTGTCGCGGTGTTGAGTTTAAATTGAAGTACCTCACCGCCCCTGGAAGCCCACTAATAATGATTGACTGGCATTTCATCAATAACACAGCAGCTCCGCTTCGACTTTTCACAGGGCTATTGATGGATCTAGGCTTTAATGGCAGTGTGACAAACTCCATACTACAGGCACGGTGGGGCAAGGATTTGACAGAGATTAGACCCAGTCCAACTCCTGCAGCCTTCACGCCTGACACCGGGGTTGCTTGGCTTAAACAAGATCCCTCAGAATCTGAACCTCCAGAAGGGCTAGCACTTCTCACCGCTGGACAAAGAAAGACAATATTAGCACTCCACATTGGAATAGCTGTTTGGTTGGGTAGCTTCGATGCGAATCTTTGGCTCAAACCGGGAGAAAAACGAGTTCAACGATGCTGCCTTGTCGTCAATCCACAAAGCGACGACGAACTAGAAGAACTCCAGCGAATCCTACATGACCTGTGAAGTACTAGTGCATCACAACATTTGTGAAGTACTTAAGCATAGGATGCTCCAAGTCTACATGGAGTTGTAATCATTGAGTCTCCCCAAAGGCAAACTCGGATTCGCAGACCTAGAACGCTTAGTCTTCAGGCACTTACCTCGAATCGATGATCCAAGGGCGATGCCCCTCGACTTCACTGAGGCGCCTATATCTGGTCGCCTCATCGCAGCAACCGATCCAGTGATTGGAGTTCCTCTCGAATATTACGGGTTCTTTGCAGTTCACTACACGGCCACAGATGTGTCTATGGCTGGTGCTGTACCCCACTTCCTCACCTTGAATGTCTGTTATCCGCCTGGGACTACAGAGAAATGGCTAGAGAACACTATGCGTCAGCTTGGAAGTGCAGCGCGTTCTCTTGAAATCCGAATATTAGGCGGCCACACTGGAGGTTATGATGGACTCATCCACCCGTTTATTTCCTCAACATGCCTTGGTTTCCTCCCTGAGAAGACAGAGCCACCTCGTTCGGTAAAACCAGGGGACGTTCTAATTGCCGCAGGTCCCGTAGGACGAGAAACTCTCTGGTTTCTAGCAAACGTTGAACCTACAACTATCGATGTAATTCTAGACACAGAACAACGTCTACTGCTAGCTCAGGATTTATCACCTTTTGATGTAACATCTGTTGCTACTCCTCTGTCTAAACAGGAAATATTACTGATGCACGATTTAGCAGAAGGAGGGCTAACAACTGCTGTAACTGAATTAAGTAAAGCTACTAATCAAGGCCTTATCATCCACTATGACGCGATTCCTTGGGATGAAGCTCTCCTCACACTCTGTGAAAATCTTGGCTGGAGCCCCCTTCACTGCTCCTCCTTTGGAAGCTTCCTAATAGTTACCCGCAAAGACGGGGCATCTGATGTCTTAAGAGAAATTAAACAGCATCACCGCCCAGCAGCAATCGTCGGCGAGTTTACCAAAGGACAACAAATCCTACTCGACCATGATGGAAAACTATCTCCTGTATCGAAGGGTCACGACCCCTACAAAGATTACACTAACAGATTAGCCTAACCAAGCCTCTTTGGTAATAGTCTGCAATTAATCGAGCGCCTTACGAAAGCGAAGTTCGTCACGAATTGGAATCTTATTGACCCCAAGAACTCTTCCACCCAATTTCTCCTCAATTACATCTGGTACCACTTCAAAAAGTTGGAAGCCTTGGCATTGATAGAATGTGAGTGCTGGAATGTTGTCATTTGAAGTGACAACGAGAAGTTGCCGCTTCTGCTCTTGCCTAGCATACTCTTCAACTGCTTTAACTAGTGCCTGTCCAACACCGCGACCTTGGTATTCAGGGCGAACGCCTAACGCAACAATTAGCGCTGCTTCCTCGTCAAATATGGTGTAAAAGATGAAGCCTAAAATCTCGTTGTTGTAGATAGCTACTAATGCGGGTGCGTCAGTGACGATATAACGTTTACCAAACATCAACTGCTCCAAGTCGCCCCAAAAACGAAGAACAAGCTCTTTCAACAGTTCAACGTCTTCACAATAAGCCTGTCGGATACTGTAGTTGCGACTCTGCGAACCAAGACATCCAGGACAAACCGTCCGAACAAGCGTATGGTTTCCACAAGTTAGTTTACTACATACTGTGCAACGAAATTCAGCAACATGATTACATTCGTAACAGCTCGAATTAACTCGTTTTTCCATATAATACACCTTCCTGCACATACGTTAGCTATTCTATGAGGGGTTGGGCATGACTCGTGGACGTTTTGCACGAAAGACAAGAAACGCGCCTAGACTTTTCGAGAGCCATCTCTTGCCCCAATATTTATCGAGGTGAGCAAGGGTAGGCAACCCTCTCACTGGTGTGAGCGTGCATGCGTATACGGATCCACGGTACCTAATAGCAGCAAAGGCAGCTCGACGGAGCAAACGAGTGATCTGCCAGGGAGTCGGAAACCATGCCAAGGCAAAGATATCTCGCCGAGCAAATGTGCGTATTCGTCTTTCAATCCCCCAGATACTAGTCGATGACAGAATACCAAAGACGAGTTGACCACCGGGCCGTAGCACCTTGCGAATTTGCTCAAGCATTTGAGGAGGATTCGGTAAAAACTCTAATACCGTAATACCTGAAACCAACTCAACAACTCCCTCACGAAAAGGCAGTTGCTCACCATCTGCAAGTACAAAATCAGCTCGTGGGTTGGTGTATAGCTTTTCTCGTGCAACCGCTATCATCTGCCATGAAAGGTCAACACCAACGGTAAAGGCACCCCTCTGAAGCAACAACTCCATTGACAGCCCTGATCCTGCGCCGAGGTCTAGGGCAACTCCCTCTATTCGATCAGATAGTGCCGCAGCAATGGCTGCTGATTCTACCTTCCATACATAATTGCCAAGAGGCGTGGAGTACCAAGCATCATAGAAACGGGCGATGCTTCCAAAGGCTGTGCCAACAGCTAACTTGTGTTCCTGTGACACAGTATCGTTATTCTCCAACACTACCAACCTCTGAGAGTCCTTCGCAAATCAGTCGCACTCGCTCAACAACTGTCGTCGGGTTTTTTCCAAATATTACTAACAGTGCCTCAAGTCCGTGGGCGCCATGGTCATACAGTGCTTTAGGGACATAATCAAGGGTTTCCAAAGCAGCTAAAGTCAGACAATTTGGAGGAGCCTGTTCTCTTGGCCACCTAAACTCCACTGGTTCTAATCCTTGCATCTGACACGCAGTTATAATCTCTGAAGTGCAGCGAAGGGAAATAGCTGATCTTATTGAATCCTCCATCTTGTGGGCTGCTAGGACAACGAGTCCCATAAAGGGCGCCCAGCCAAAATCTACATCCCCACAGGTCTTAGGTTGACCTCGAACCAATATTATACGACCTGTTAACCCAGCTACTTCCTCCAACTGGGTGGCATTGGGCAAGCAATAAACAAGATTGCTGCCAACTTCAGGAACTAGCTGTGCAAAGCCTTGTAAAGCTTCCAACGCAGCGATACTCTGAGCGAGGTGATTGACCATCTCTATTCTCGTCAAATCCTCCATGATAGCACCTCAACTAACAGCCTATCATAGCTCTTATGGTACCATCACTTCTTAACAGAGTTAACAGGCAGGATAAAGGCTTTTAAGACTAGGTGCTCAGAGCTAGAAACGGATTCCTTTCAGGAAGTGTTGAAATGCAAGGAAAAGGGTCAGTATCACTTAATGTTGCGACGGTAGGAATCATGAGTGCCTTGATGGCAGTATTGTCATATGCAAGCATTGTCGTTCCCCCACCCCTAGGCAGCATCGATGCCTCCTCAGTTCTTATCTTTCTAGTTGCGGTTCTTTATGGTCCTGTGATAGGCGTCTCAGTAACGTGTATCGGTCAGTTCATAGGTAAAGGGTTGTTGATTAGTTTCTATGGGTACCCAGCTGTCTTCATCCCTGGTGTAGTTGCAGTACGCGGCGTTGAAGCGCTTCTCGTAGGAATAATTAGCCGGAAATTGTTCAAAGGAGGCTATGGGCTAGAAGCGCTGGCGATGATTATCGGTGTTCTATGGGAAACTGTAGGCTTCGTAATTGCAGATTTATATCTCTTCGGGGCAGCCGCGATAACTACGGTATTGACTATTGTGGATCTTGTTTGGGTTCCCTTCGGAATAGCTGCCATCGCCTACGTTCGAACTGCCTTCAAAGCTGAATATCTCGATGAACACTTAGGCATCCTAGGCTCAAGAACTCGGTGGGCTCTTCTCATCGGCAGTTTGAGTTTCATTGTATGCTGCTGGATACTCATCTTCCTCGCCGGAGTTATGGGACTCCAAATGGCCCCGCTCTTTCCCTCCTAACAGATCTTTCATCAAAAGATAGGTCCTAATCTGATGCTGGTACAGCATCAAAGAGTAGGTGAAAGGTGAATGCGCCGCTTCATTGGCAAAGTAATCATCGAGTTGGTTCATGGCGACATTACCGATTTAGCCACAGATGCCATTGTTAACGCAGCCAATGAGGAACTCCAACTAGGTGGAGGTGTCGCGGGAGCCATTCGCAGGCGTGGTGGCCCAGCAATCCAACGAGAGTGTGACGATATAGGAGGAACTCCCGTTGGCACAGCAGTCATCACAACAGGTGGAAACCTCAAAGCCCAGTTCGTAATACACTGTGTGGGCCCTCGATGGGGTGAAGGGCAAGAGGATGAAAAATTGGCAAACACTATTCTGAGTGCGCTAAAACTTGCAGATAGTCGTCAACTCCGCAGCATCGCATTCCCCGCAATCAGCACGGGAATCTTTGGGTTCCCCAAGGATCGAGCAGCACAGATTATCCTCTCCACTACAATCAACTACCTGAAACAGGACACTTCTAGGTTACGTCGTGTCATATTCTGTTTGTTCGATCCCACCACCTTTGACATCTTTAAAGAAGAACTGGAAAATCTGACAGGTTCAAATAATGCCTGATACATGCCAGTTCCAATAAGGCTAAATGTGGTCATGGAGCAAAACACACGCTGCGGTGAGTCACTTGTCATCAAACCCTCCTCTAGAACGTATGGTTCTCCCATTTTCTGCTATCGTTAACCACGAACCTCTCAAGCTAGCTCTACTTCTAAACGCTATTAATCCCCGAATCGGCGGGCTTCTCATAACGGGGCCAAAGGGAACTGGAAAGACCACGATTGTCCGGGCGCTTGCTGCCCTACTCCCAGAGATTCCAGTAGTCAAAGGGTGCACCTTTCGATGCAATCCCGAGGACCCAGCAAATCTTTGCATGGCCTGCAAGGAGAAACTCCGGAAAAGGGGCAAGCTGCTCAAAGAGATGCGACGAATGCGCGTCATCGACCTCCCCTTAAGCGCCACTGAGGACCGTGTAGTCGGTAGCCTCGATGTAGAGCGAGCCATAAAGGAAGGAATCGCAGCGCTCAAACCTGGAATCCTGGCCAGTGCAAATCAAATGCTGCTTTACGTCGATGAAATCAACTTGTTACCTGATCACCTAGTAGATGCGTTGTTAGATGCTGCCGCCACGGGAATCAATGTAGTTGAACGGGAGGGCATTTCTGTTAGCCATCCTGCCCAGTTCATCTTCCTTGGGTCGATGAATCCCGAGGAGGGTGAGTTAAGACCTCAATTGCTGGACAGGTTTCCCCTCAGCGTCTCCATCGAGCGGCCGTTCTCTGTAGAGGAAAGAGTTGCCATCATTAAGCTGAATCTTGATTTTGACAGAGATCCTGAACAACTCCGTGAGCAATATAAAGAACAAGAAACTGAACTTCGCAACGAAATTGTCAAGGCTCGAAAGCTAATACCTCAAGTGAAGGTTTCAGACGAAATATCGCAGGTCATCGCTTACATGTGCTCCAAGCTGCTCGTCGACGGCGTAAGACCCGACATTGTTATCGCCAAGGCTGCCATGGCGTATGCAGCACTAGACGGTCGCACCGAGGTAACCATAGATGACGTTCAAGTTGTTTCACCTCTCGCTCTAAGCCACCGAACCCGGCAACGTGGAATCCTCGAACCTCCCACCAAAGAAAGCATCATAGCCGCCTTAACTGAAGCACGAAAAAAAGCAAAATCTGAAGACCCGAGAGGTCGGGTCCAAGCAGAGCGCATGAAGGAGGAGCGCAGCAGCCTTGTTCGGAGAATGACGCAATTCCACTCTGTAAAAGATCAAGAACAGGGCGAGCGCTTCCAAGGAAAGCCACCACGGCGTAGACCTGGTAGGCGCATATACTATACAGGATTTGTTTGTTTCTATTTTGTTTTAGCCGCCTACATGAGCATGATGGCGTCTTTGTTTCTTCCCTTCTTATTCCCTGCCACGATCGTGCTTGGTGGGTTAATGGCTGCTGGTCTACTAGCACTCTTCGAAAGAGTGCTTCGGTATGCCCGTCGCCCAGGATTTATATTACCAAGCACCGCGAGTGGAGACAGCCCCCCTGGCGGAAGAGGGAAGTTTCGGCGTGCAACGCACAGGGGCTCCTCACAATCATCACCGACAACAGCGGCAGCACCCCCTTCATCGAAAAGCAAATCCTCCTTAACCATCACTACCGAATCAGGAGCGGCTCGGACAAAACTGCCCTCCTTAATTCGTCTTGAGGAAGGAAAACCCCTCTTTGAACCCAAAGACCTTCTCGAATCACCCTACTTTGTCCGCCACCGAACACCCAAGTGGGCTGTGCGCCAGATTTGGCGACGCACAGGTTCAGCACGGTCACACCAGGCGGAAGGGGGTGCCCTCCACGGCGCAAGGATTCCCCACGGTCCTCCTCGAAGCATTCACATACCCGCCTCAATCACAGCAGCATCACCCTACAGCACCCGTACCCGCCGAAAATCACTTGCAGTACAGATTCGCCCACAAGATGTCAGAGAGAAGCGCTACAGAGCAAAAACGCCCCTCACCATCGTTTTTGTGCTCGATCTCAGTATCTCCATGCTGAAGAGCCTCGATAAGCTACAGCGCTCCCTACTCGCCTTCAAAGCCTGCCTTGAGGGTACACGTGATAGAGTGGGTCTAATCGCGTTAAAGGACTGGGGCTCAGCAGAAGTTCAGGCACCAACCGCTAATTGGACCCGGCTCCTAGCAAAACTGATGTCCCTCCGCTTATCAGGCTACACTCCCCTTGCAGCAGGGTTACAGAAAGCCCTGGAAACTCTCAAAAGAGAAAAACGGCGAAATCCAGGGGTGGTACCCTTAGTCGTGGTGTTCAGCGATTTTCTCCCAAATATTCGGCTTGGAAAAGCTGAAAGCGTAGACATCGGACTCCCAGAAGCCATCGCCGATGTGCTCTACCAGTGCCACCTTCTAGGCAATGCCCGCATCCCAGTTATCACTGTTAACCTACACAAAGAATTCTTCAAAATCAAAGACAAAAGACATCACGACATCATCGAAGGCTCACTCATCAAGAGCGCTCAAGAACAAGGGTTAAGCAGCCTTATCGAAGTCGGAATTAAAGAAGACAAACTCGTCCCATTTCTAGGCTTCTACATGGCCCATCTCACAGGTGGTCGCACCTATCTAAGTGAAGAGATAAACGAGCCCGCTGAAATCATCCCTGCAATAATGTCCATTGCCCATCGCGGTGCATGGTAACCGCTAATTGTATCTGTCTCCACTAAGACGATACTTATGGCACACTAACCAAGCGCTACAACCTTCTCCAGTTCAGGAATCGCCCATTCTAGCTCTAACGATTTGAGCGTTGCTTTCGTAGGAATACCGCGCTTATCCCAGCCACGCTTCTCATAATACCACGATAGCAGTTTGTCATATCCCGCTGAATCAAGTGTTGCTCCAGCAAGTGGACCTTTGGTTAGTGGCTCCTTGAACCACCGTGCTGGAGGTGTATCCATTTGCCGACTCCACTTTCCACCTGCCTCGCGTACCCAATACGCTCGAATTAATGAATGGCCACGATCCGAGACCCTATAGAGGTCCTCCAATGACCACTTCAATCCAGTAGCGGCTGCGAAGTACTTGGGATACCACTCCAGCTCGAAGCCAATTTCAATCCATGGGAACCGACAGCTCACGAGGTTTTCGAACATACCTCCGCGAAGCCGCTGTAGCCGGATAACCTCATCCGCCTTTCCCTCAAGGTAGCCCTCCCGGCCATGCTCGATTTCCCAGGTGATAATCCAGGCGTCCTTATGGTGGGCACCGATTGGGGAGGTGCCAAAGGATAGAGCCATTCCTGGAGCTGCGTGGCAATCGTAGCCGGATATCTCTAGTCCCTTGATTTGCATGGCGAAGTCGCTGGTGTTCTTTCCGATTTTCTGGGCAGCAGCACGTGTCCCCTCGGCTAGGAGTTGACCTAGTTTGCCTCGTCGGAGGCTGATGTCCAAGGCCAGTTGCCGTGCCTTTTGAAAGCCTCCCCACTCTATCTTCTCGTCAATCAACCCCTTTTCTGAAGCCTCCATTGCAAAGGCGATGCAGCTGCCAAGAGAGATGGTGTCCACGCCATAATCGTCAGCTAATCTATTGAGTGTTGCTACCTCGCGGAGGTTACGCATGCCAAGATTCGACCCGAGGAGGGCAACATTCTCGTAGTCCAGCTCTGCCTTCTGGCCTTCAGAATCCTCGATACAGTGACCGCACCGCATGATACATCGAGGACACCCCAGCGTATCGATCTTGATTTTTTCCATGGCATCGCCGTCCAGCGATTCAGCGTGCTCAAATTGTCCTTCACGGAAGTTATAGCTGGGTAGCGTGGAGTGTTCTTCACACCAGCTGAAAATGCTCATCGTCCCCTGTCTCTTCCAAGATGGGAATGCCTCTTTGTTCTTAATGTCCGTGAAGCCTTCCTTAGAGAGGGTACGGAAAGTGTCAGGGTCATGAAGTTCTGGTCCTCCCGTGCCTTTGGCAACGATGGCTTTGAGGTGTTTTGAGCCCATGATTGTACCTATGCCTGGGCGGCCTCCGGCACGGCCAAGGAGGGACCGAACAACGGCGAATTTGACAAGTTTTTCGCCGCCTTGTCCGATGAGGAGGGTTCCAACGCCTCGACCATGGTCCTTCTCGAGCTTGTCTTCTGCTGCAAAGGTGCCTTTACCCCAGAGGTGATCTGCATCACGGAAGCTGATGTCTGTGTCTTCGATCAAGAGATAAAGTGGGGTCTTGGCTTTTCCTTCAACGATTAGAAAGTCGTAGCCTGACTGGCGGAGATGAATGCTGAAGTTTGTGCCGAGGTTTCCATCACCATAGCCGCCGGTGAGGGGGCTCTTACCAGCGACTAGGGTCTTGCCAACATTAGGCATATTCAACCCTGCAAGTGGGCCTAGAGCAGCAATGAACTTGTTTTTTGGCGAGAGAGGGTCAGTACCTGCAGGCACCTCATCCCATAAGGTTTTAATTGCATAGCCACGCCCTCCAACAAATTCAAGGGCTAGGTCCTTAGAATAATTTTCAATCTTTGCCTTTTGGGTAGTCAAATCTACTCGAAGTAACTTTCCAGTCCATCCTTTCATCGGTGTTTCACCTATCTCAAAGAGTTACTGGAGACGGCGTGCCTTTTCGAAAAAAGGCTTTCGCATTTAAACAATAACAAGGTGAGGTGAAGCTTTTAAGCTTCCAAAGCCTTTCAGCATAGAGTGTTGCCATTTCGCAGATAATGGCCGTGTCGGGTCTGCGAGTTCCTACTTTGAGGATGTGACGGTTTTGACTGATGAAACACCTACAGGTCCAGTTAAATTCGAAGTTGCTCCACGAGCTGTTCGAGTAATTGCAGCGTTCGATTATATTGTGATGTTCTTTGTAGGGCTTTTTGGAGGCAGTCTTCTTACCTCACCAAAGCAAATAATGGATCTTCTAGCTTGGCTGGAAGTCTCTGATCCTACTACATATGCTACTCTAATAGGTGGGCTGGCAGAAGCAGGCCTTACCCTGTCAATGATTAACGCGTGGTTATTCACCTTTGGATGGGTTCTCGCAGTTGCAGGAATCATAGGGATGATTGTTGCGCTCGGAACCGCTTACAAGAAGTGGTGGGCAATCCCAGTAGGTCTCTGGGTTTCAGTCCTCTGCATCGTTGCCAGCTTTGCAAGTTACTTTCTCGAAATTCTCTTTCCCGGCGTTACAACGGTAGGGCTCTGGCAAGTTATGTTCAAAGTACTAAATGTATTCTTCGTCGTCTTGGCAATCAACGTATTCTTTGTGGGCGCTTTCCTTATGTGGCAACTAGGCGACCTCAAGGGTAAAAGCCTCAACATTGGACGACTTATTCTCATTTGGAATCTTAACGTGGTTTGCCTAATTTGGACTGCCTTTCTGCTTCCCGGTATCGAGATTGGTATTCCCGGTACTGATATACTAACTAGGCTTGGTATTACCTACCTGACAGTAGCGCTCCTTGCTGTAATCAATCTCTTAATACGACCCTTGGTGACAAAGCTAGTAACCCAGGCGGCTAGGTGGTGGTTAGGCTTCGCTATCTCGTTTGTCCTCATCATCATCGTCAATACATTCATCTTGTACTATCTCCAAATATTCCTTCCCGATTTCAGCGTCGTCTTTCTGTTAGATGCATTCCTCGGCAGCCTCCTTCTTTCAGCTGTTAACACGATATTTCTCTCAGCTGTGGGCATTGATGAAGACTCGTCATTCTTCCAATCCATTGTACGCTGGCGCCTCAAAGCCAAGGCAGGTATGAAAGGTGTCCCCCAGACGCCGGCACTAGTAGCCATTGAAATCGATGGGCTAGGTTATGCGGCTCTCCAAGAGGCTCTTCGCCGGGAGTACATGCCAACCGTCCAGAAGCTGTTGGACTCAGGAACCCATAAGGTCATACAGTGGGACTGCGGAATCCCCTCGATGACCTCCTCCTGCCAGGCAGGTATACTCCACGGCAACAATGATGATATACCAGCCTTCCGCTGGTTCGTCAAAGAAGAAAAGCGCCTAGTTGTCTCCAACAGTCCAAGCGATGCAAAGTTCATTGACGAACGCGCTTCCTCAGGAAGGGGGCTTCTCACAAATGGCGGGTCAAGTGTGGGTAATCTGATTTCTGGTGATGCCTCCTTTAGTTTCTTTACCATGAGCACTCTCACAAAAGAAGACAGTAAAGCAAGCCGACGTCGTAGTGAAGATTTGTACTACTATTTACTTGATCCCTATGCCCTCAACCGATCAATGATACACACGATATGGGATATCTTTGTTGAAATTGGGCAGATAATCAAACAGACTATTACTCGAAGGAAGCCCCGTATGAATCGGTTTGCCCACGGCTATCCCCTCGTTCGTGCAGCGACAAACGTTTTCATGCGTGATATTGTGACCGCTATGGTCAGCCAAGACATTCTTAGAGGCTGCCCAGCCATCTACGCTACCTACCTCGGGTATGATGAAATCGCTCATCACTCTGGTCCTATGTCGACTGACGCATTGAAATCACTGCGGGGTATTGATAAACAGCTTCGCCGTCTTCTCCGGATTATCAACCTTCATGCGCCCCGTCCTTATGAGTTGTTTCTACTTGCCGACCATGGCCAGTCCTGGGGTTGGACATTCCTCCAGCGATATGATTTCACTTTAAAGGAATTCATTGCAGAACTGCTCGTTGGGAAAGCGAAGGTGGGAGAGGTTAAAGCATTGGATGCTCACGACGGTTACATCGCTGGGCTATCAGAAGACATCGCTGAGGGGCATAGACGGGCTATAGGGGATACGGAAGAAAACGGGCTCCGCCAACCCCCAGGATTATTCAAAAGAGAAACAGAGGCTATTAAGATGGGATCTGCGGTGGATATCGAAGATGCAGATGTCGTCGTTTGTGCCTCCGGCAATCTAGCCCACGTTTACTTCACTCACAGAGTCAGGCGAGTGACCAGAAAAAACTTGGAAGCGAAATATCCGGGGTTCATCGATCAACTTGTAGCCCATGAGGGTGTCGGAATCGTCATCGTGGATGAAGGAAGAAATGAAGGTCCTGTTCTCCTTGGTAAGGGTGGGGCCATCAAGCTTCGTACAGGGCGTGTCAAGGGTGAAAACCCATTAACGCAATATGGGCGAGAGAAAATCCGCGTCGAACAACTGCGTCGTCTCGCTGAATACAAAAACAGCGGCGGCCTCATCATAATCTCGCCGGTCTATGAGGACGGCACAGTAGCAGCATATGAGGAACTGATAGGAAACCATGGTGGTCTTGGTGGTCCTCAAACTGAACCATTCTTGCTTCATCCAGTCGCGGTCAAGGTGGATGGTGACCATATCATCAACTCTGATCAGATATTTCCAATCCTCCGGAAACGACGCCCTAAGTTATAGGACCGATTTAATGCTATAGAGGCGAGTCAGCTAATGACCCAAGAAGAGAAATCCTGTATATTCTGTAAGATAGTAGCAGGGAAGCTGCCCTCCTACACAGTTTATGAAGACAATCAGGTCGTAGCATTCCTAGATATCAAACCGATAAACCCTGGGCACACACTGATAATTCCGAAGGAACATGCTCCGAATCTAGCTGAACTAGATCCCGAAATAGGAGGAAAGATATTCAAGGTTGGGGTGAAAATATCAGCTGCTCTACGGCGCTCTGGACTCCGTTGTGATGGTGTGAATCTATGGCTAGCTGACGGTAAAGTAGCAGGACAGGAGGTATTACACGTCCATCTTCATATAGTTCCACGCTTTAGAGGCGATGGATTTCGGATACAGGTTGGTCCAGAATATGGGCGGTCGCCGACAGGGAGTGAGCTAGCCACTAACGCGGCAAGCATCTCACAAGCCCTTAAATCAGTGTGAGATTATTATCTAATACCGCAAAAATAACCCTCAAATAGTAGTAGGAAGCCTGTTTGGTAGTGTGCGGTGTTCTCTGCGTGCCAAATAAAATGCGTTTTGCTGCCTTCCTTACAATAGTATCCATCATCCTTGGAGTTGGCTTTTCAGCAGCCCTAGTGCCATTTCGTATAGGGTTTGAAGTCACCGTACGCTACGAATGGAGGGGGTTTGGTGACCCGTGGGCTACATTGTGGCTAGGGTCACAGCAGGATAGTTTCCAGGGTGCGGGGGTTACAATTGGTGCAGTCTATGCAGCGGGAACTACTAGTAGTTTCGGCGCTGGGATTAGCGACATTCTCCTTGTAAGATATTCCTCCGAAGGATTACAGTTGTGGAATAGGTCTTGGGGCACTCCATCTGCAGAGGAGGCTCTAGACATTGAAACAACAACAGACAATATCTATGTAGCCGGAAGAGTCGTAACCGGAAGCGCAGGCTCTGATGGGCTTCTCGTGAAATTCAATCTAGCAGGTTCAGAAATCTGGAATGTCTCTTGGGGCGGTGGCGCAAACGACATCTTCAACGATATTGCCATCGGCTCTGACGGAATCTATTTGGCAGGCAGCACTGGCTCCTTTGGTGCTGGTGGATCAGATGCGGTCTTAGTCAAGTACGATTTCAATGGAAAGCATCTCTGGACTACAACTTGGGGGCTCAGTGGAGACGAATTTGGGGCTTCTCTCGCCATAACATCGGATAGTGTATATCTCACCGGTAGAGATTCTTGCTATTGTGGAGGACCCAGCAACGGATTCCTAGCTAGGTTTTCAACCAATGGCGTGCAAGCCTGGAACACAACATGGGGTGGAACCTATTTCGATGAGGGATACGGTGTAGCAGCGCATAATGAAAGCGTCTATGTCACAGGACCCACAGCTAGCCAGACGTCCAGCAGCAGTGATCTTATTCTCCTAAAGTATAATTCAACAGGCTTTCAGCAGTGGAATTGGACATACAACTACAACAGTGAATCAGAAGATTCAGGTTATTCCCTTTTCGCAACAGCTGATGATGTCTACGTTGCTGGCCGATCCTCCTGGCCAGCTCAGCCAACAATAGTCACCCTCTTTAACCTTAACCCAGATGGAGTTCTGCAATGGAATAAAGGCTGGGGTGGAAACGAAGACTGCTTAACACGAAATATCGCTTACGCTGTCGATGGTCTCTATGTTTCTGGTGAAACCGATGGCTGGCTTGTTGGTGACAGAGATGGCTTCCTTGCCAAGTTTAACTTTGAGGGTGTTAGTGCTCCAGGCCCGATAAAGCTCTATAACCCCGGGGATGTCGATGGCGACGGCGTAATCCCGATGTCTTGGACAGAACCCTTTGACCCAGATGGCTCTGTAGCTGGTTATGAATTGCAGATGGACAACTCCCCGCTCTTTTACTGGCCAGATGACCCATGGACAACATCTGAAACCAACTATACCGTAACGTTGGAATCTGAAGGAACATTTTACTTCCGGGTTCGAGCCTACAATACCGCTGGGTTATTCGGGCCTTGGAGTAATATCCAAACCATCACAGTCGACTTCATCCCCCAGCCTCTCATCAATCCGTGGTTAGCACCTCTCATACTCCTTGCTAGTACCTGTCTACTAATCGGAATAACAATAGTATTATTCATTTATCGCCGAATGAGATAATGAACCCCCATTACCTCAAAGAATGGTCGGTGTTTAATTCTGTTAAAGGAACTCACAGAAATATATCAACAGATCACAGCTGACCCAGAGAGCGTTGATCCGAAAATGCGGCGCAGGTTCTGGCGAATCGTCGGCAAAATTAAGCGCATGCCCTCACCAAGTCAAGCAGTCGTCAAAAAAGCCGCTGAAATACGCGACATCCTCTACGAGCAACGTCTAGGAAAACCAAAACCTCTTGGATGGCTAGCTGTTTGGTTCCTTGGTGGTGTCTTCTGTGTGAGTGTTCATCTTTGGGCGGTAACTCTTGGACCACCCTACATTGGTGAATTCTTCTACGATATCATGGTTGTGATGAGTATAAGAGGTAGCACAGTGGGGGGAGCCATCGTTGCCTTTTATCCATTCGGACGCCTTATCATAGGCAAAATCACTAGAATTCGCCTCGATGGCATCACGCGGGACATCTATTTCCTCCCCACTCTCAAGATCAATTATGAAACATACCTAGTTGCACATCCGCCTCATCGCCAATGGTTCTTCTTCTTCGCAGGTGCTTGGACCGTAATAACTGCTACTTGGCTCGGGGTCCTCGCCTTTCTCCTCAGTGGGGAATGGATTGGACTAGCAATTGCACTCATTCTTGCCATCGCTGAGGCGTTCGGTGCCATTATCGGCGGAAAATGGGCAGGAGAACTCGGGCATTTCAAGCGAGAACGGCGAATCGTTCGTGACTGGCGACAAAACCTTGTAGGAACCTAACAAGGGCTACTCGCTAGGGACTTCCATGATGGGGAGTCTTCGTCGCGCTAGGTAAATCACCCAATCTGCGTATTTTTCTATCATATCAGGTGTATGTTTATCCATTGAAGTGTCCATCTGGCTATACGGGGCTACGCCAGGCCGCAAATACTCCTCTTCTACAGCTCCCGGCCATTCACTAGCCAAGGGTGATATAGCTCGTTTAATAGCTGAACCTACTGGATGAATCAAGGCACTACCACCAAAAATATTCACCAGTGCCTTTCGTTGAAAGACGTTGAAGTAGGGAATTCCCGCTTTACTATGCAGCACTTCGAAGAATCGAGTCGGCGTCAACGGAGCAGCCGTATGTCCGGGTGAATCGCCGCCGTGCTCGATGCTGATTACACCCCTTTCATCAGGGACAAAGGGACCTACGGATTCGTCTTTTTCGATGGTTTCCCACTCGTCAGGACTGCCTCCTTCTTTTTGAACGGCGAAGTAGTCAATCAGCCGATCCTCAGGGTACTTAAGCGGGTTAATCGTGGGGTCTATTGTGACAACTGCACTGATGTTCTCCTTTAACCCCCGCCTAGCCATGATATCGACGAATTTCAGTGCATAGATGCCGCCGCGTCCTGCACCAATGATGAAAAATTTCTTGTCAGAAAGGTCAAGGTCATCGCTGAAGAACTTGTAGAAGAAGAACTCCTCCATCTTGTCTAGAGATTGTTGCTGTTGCCACTCCTCCATCGCGAAGTCATACTTACAATTCAGAAAGTCTATGATGAGACCAATGTCGCCGTACATGAAATGCAAGATGGACGCGATAGTGGGGGTCTTGGTTACCGATCGAATCTTGAATTGACCGCCCCATCCGGTCTTCTCTGGAACGCGTTCTGAACCGGTCAAATCTTGATATAGGAGTTTGTCTGCCTCGTCTCCTGTGTCGTCTGTAGGTCCTTGCTGACCAGAAAATATCATGAAGATGTAACGACAGTGATCCTGTTTCAAAAACTCTAACGCCTCTTCCTTGCCCCATCCCTCCACATAGCTCAGAAAGGAGTGACAAGGCATTCCGATTCCCTTAGCATCAGCGTAGATTTTCGATTTGAAGTAATCTGGGAATCCCTTCATCAAGATGGATTCTAGGGCTAGGATATATTTCCAGAGATGCTCAGGGAAGCAGTGCCCGCACCAGTCATGACCATTTAACTTAGCGTCAGTAAGTGACCTGTAATAGAGCTTGTTCGATGCCTTCATTTTTCGAATATAGCTGCAATCGGGCATATGCAGCTCTTTGGTTCTTGCGTTACCGAGGAAGCGACCCATGGGCAGCCAAGGGTTCCGCATCCGTTTATGCTCGAGGAAGAATCGGGCGTCCTTTTCTAACATAGCGAGATAGAGTACCATGCTGTCGTCGAGGCATCCATCACAATAGGAAATTCCTTTTTCCACAAAGAAGGGTTCGTAGAATCCCGTGAACACCTTACGATGCTCCTCAGGAATCCTTCCGCAAACGCGCCTTGTCCCTGGAAGATGTAACGTATTATTCCGGGTGTCTAGGTACAATTCAATCTTTGGAAGTTCATCTGGACTCATTATCATTAACCCCATCAGCTAATCAGATAGCGCTACTATCCCCCCTTTACCTAAAAAGCTTATTTAACCAGTGCGAGAATCAGGACCAGCAATTAACTGCAAGATTTGTGTTACTCGGATTCCAAGAGTGGTCTCGGCTCGATATTTCCAAATAGCAGAACTGCAAGAATCACGAAGTTCAGGATTAACGATACCATCAAGACTGGAGGCGCACCAACAAAGGTATATGCAAAGGCGGCAGGCACTGGTGTGAATAGCCCGGTAATCGCTACAATCGTGAAAGTGATACTCAACATTTTTGCAGTGTCGCCCCTCGGAATCGCTTGGCGAAGATAAACAAGGATGAGTGTACCCCAGAGTATGTCATTAACGTTCTTCAGCGTGATTGCTATGAAGGCTGTGCTGAGGAGTGGACGGAATACGGGGGACACCCAAACCAGATAGTTAACCACATTGGGTGTAAGAAAGTA